>JBDTSC010000229.1:0-6005 GCA_039931375.1 Ardenticatenales bacterium | reverse complement strand
GCCACCAGCCCCCGCGCCGGGCATGCTACAATCGTCGCCTCGCCCGCGTACCCAACGCTGGACGGCGAAGGAATGCCGATGACGACCTGGCACGCGCAGCTCCGTGACATCTTCATCATCCTCGTGGCGCTGACGTTCATGTTCGCATGCATCTTCGGCGCGCTGTCGATGTGGCAGCTGTACCGCCTCGGGCGGGCGCTCAAGCGCGATGCCCAGCCGGTGATCGACACGGCGCTCGAGACCGTGGCGACGGTGCGCGACACCTCCGCCTTCATGAGCGAGCGGGTGCGGTCCATGCCGCTGCCGGCCAAGCGGGCGGAGCGCCCTGCCCCGGCGGCGGGTGAGGGCACTCCGGCGGGCGGCGCGCGTTCGGTCGTGCAGCGGTTGTTCCGCCGCGGCGGCTGACGCCGATCGACACCGCGAGGAGGACCCAAATGGCCGAACCGACTCCAATCCCACGGCGTACGAACCGGCTGGGCGCGCTGCTGATCGGCGCCGCCGCCGGCTACGCGCTTGCGCAGTGGATGGGCCGCAACCACGTGTCGTGGAACCAGATCGGCCAGCGCCTGATGCCCGCCGCCGCGCCGGACCAGCCGTTGCTGGCCGGCCGTCTCGCGTTCGCGCGCGACGAGGCGCGCCGGGCGATGGCGGAGCGACGGCGGGAGCTCGAGGCACAGGCGGGGCGGGCGCTCGCGCCGGCCGACGCCGTGGGCAAGCCCGGCGCGGACCGCAACGGGGCGACGTCGGGCCAGCCGCCGCTCTAATACCCATCGAGGGGGCGTGGCTGTCCGTGTCCGCTGGCCAGCGCTCGATCAGGAAGACTTCGGACATCTCGTTGGGACAAACCGAATTGTCGCTTCATCGCCGCACCGTGCGCCGCCGCAGCGCGCCGGCACGCGCGCGCCGGGGACGACCCCCGCCCCCGGCGCGCATTGTCGGCCGCGCATCGCCCACGTTGGCGGTGCGCGCGAGCGTCACTCGCCTTGGCCGGCCATCAGCAACCCGACGAGGTCGCACAGCACGATGGCCCCGGCCCACGCCCAGATCGCCACGGCGACCCAGTTTTCGCTGCCGCCCATCACGCCGACCAGATAGGCGCCGATCAGGCCGCCGATGATGCCGAGCAGGCGGGTGATCCACGGGTTCTTGTGCGCGTGGCAGTGACAGCACACCACCGACGCCCAACCGACAAGGATACCGACCACCACCCAGACAGGTACCACGATCACACTCCTCATGTGCGCATCCGGGCCAGATGGCCCGTTCGGCGCACGGTATACCCCTTGAGTGCGGCGCGTCAACCCGACTTCGGGCGCCCGATCACCGCGCGCCGATCACGTCCCGCACCTCGCCCCACAGCGCGCGATACGCCGCGGCCGCCGCGTCCCGCGGCGCGAACACCCCGACCGGGGCGCGCTGCACGCCCATGCGCTCGACGGCGCTGAGATACGGGATGGCGGTGCGCAGGAAGGGGAAGGGCGTCGGCAGCCCGCCGTCCAGGATGGCGTCGGCCAGCGCGCGGTGCAGCGCTTTGCGGCGATCGACCAGGCTGAGGAACGGCCGTACCAGAACGCCGCCCTCGTCGTTCAGCCGCAGGTGCACCGCCAGCTGGTCGAGCGTTCGCAGGCTGAGCGTCGTCGGGATCGTCGGCACGAGCAACGCGTCGGCCAGCGCGAAGACGCTCTCGCTGACCAGCGAGATGCCGGGCGCACAGTCCAGGATCGCCAGGTCATAGCGCTCGGCCAGCGGCGCGAGAAGCCGCACGAGGCGCCGCGTCGGCCGCTTGGCTGCATCCAAGTAGAGGTCGAGATGGCGATAGGTGAAGTCGGCCGGCAGGACGTCCAGGCCGTCGAAGTCCGAGCCGCGGACCAGCGCGGCGACGTCGCTCGCACCCTTGATGAGCCCCTTGGCGCCGCCGGCCACCTCCGGCGCCACGCGGAAGTAGAACGACGCCGCGCCCTGCGGGTCCATGTCCCACACCAGGACGGTCGCCCCGCCGCGCCACGCCTCCCACGCCAGGTTCACGGCCGTGGCCGTCTTGCCGACACCGCCCTTGATCGCGTAGCTGGCGACGATCCTCATCGCCCGCCGCCGTTCCCGGCCGCCGCGCCGTCCCGATCGGGGGCCGAAGCACCCTCGGACGCCGAAGTCCCGTCGGACGCCGGGGTGTCGGCCGTTGCTCGACGATCGGTCGGTCCGCCGTCCGCTGGAACCTCGTCGCCAACCGCACCGCCCGCACCGACCGCACCCAGTTGGCCGCCGACGCCGTGGAACAGCCGCTGGTAGCGCTGTCGGTTGTCCTTGGCGTCGAACGCGCGGAACCGGTCGCCGAACTCGCGCCGGCACTCCTGCTCGCGCCGATGCAGCTCGGCCGTCAGCCAGCCCATCGCCAGCAGCGTCGCGCTGTTCGTCGGGCGGCGCGCGAGGTCGGCGGCGAACGCGCGCATCGCGCCCTGCTGGACGCCCAGGTCATTGAGCGTTCCCAGGTTGTCCTGCAGGCCCTTGAGGCTGCCGATCAGGGCATCGGCCGCTTCGATCGGCACGAGGCGGCGGAAGAACTCGAGGGCGTAGCGCAGCTTCTTGGCCTCGATCCGCAGCGCGTGCAGCGACGCGACCGGCGTCTGGGCGCCGATCGCCCGCCCATCCGAGAGCACGCGCCGGTAGCGCCGCCATGTCTGGCGTGCGGCGAGCGCCGCGATCGGCGTCGTCGCGGCGGGGGGCGCGGCGACCTCGACGGCTTCGACGGCCTCATCGACAACGCCGACAACGCCGACAGCGGCGACAGCACCGGCGGCGACGCCGCTGTCGTGCGCGGCCCTCGCCGCCGCCGAGGGCTGATCGCCCTCCGCGTCCAGAGCGGCAGCGCCGCTCGGCGTGGCTCCCCTGCCGGTCGACTTGAGCGCGGACAGCGCCGCCTTCCAGTCGGTGAGCAGCGCCGCGAAGCGCGGGGTGTCCAGCGCGGCCGCCAGCTCATCGTGGGCGGCGGCCTGTCGCGTGTGCAGGTAGGCCTCCAGCGGCCCGAGATCGGCGGCGACGTCGGGCGGCAGGGCGGCGCGGTAGGCCGCCATGCCGTCCAGGTACACGTCCATGTCGCGCGTCGGGCCGGTGGCGGCGCCGAGCCAGCCGAACTCCGTCTTGAAGTGGGTGATGACGGGCGCCGGCAGCGCGTCGCGCAACAGCGTCAGCCCGGCCCGCGTGCGCCGCACCGCGACGCGGAAGTCGTGTAGGAACTCCGGGTCGAGGTCCGCCTTGGTGCCGGGCAGCGTCGTGCGGATCGTCTTGCGCAGCGCCTTGAAGATCGCGGCCGCGGCGATCGGAGCCGGCATGTCGGGTTCGAGCGGCACGTCGAACTTCGTGCTGACGCCGCCCGGTTTGCGCCCGAGGGCCGCCAACGCCCGGACCGCCAGCCCCGGCGATCCGTCGATCAGCGCGCCCTCGTCGACCAGCCGGTCGCACGCGGACGTCGCCATCGCATGCGTTGCGTCATAGCCGCGCACCGCGAACAGCTCGAGCCAAGGCGCGATGGCGATCCGCGCGCCCCCGTTTGATGTCGTTCCGTCTCGGACGCCCAGGCGCACGACGGTCTTGCCCTCGCCGTCGACGACATGAAAGCGCGCGGTGCGGCACGTCGCGCTGACCAGCGGCAACAGCCGCCGCGGCGCGATCCGGGCGGCCAGCCGGTCGCCGAGCGCATCGTGGCCGGCCGCGGCGACATCGCCGGCGAAGGCGGGCGGCGGCCCGGCCCACGCCACGCCGTCGACGATCTGGCCGTCATGCCCCTGCCACAGCAGCCACGGTCCGTCCTCGCCGTCCGCTCCCGCGCTCGACGCCGCCCGCCGCCCGGCGCGCGCCACGACGGCCAGCGTCCCACCGGCGCGGTGGATCCGCCCGTCGAACGTGTCGACGAACTGCCAGCGGAGGACCTCGCGGTCGGCGGGCACGATGACCAGGGGCGGCGCGTGGTCCGCGAACGCGTGGCGCAGCCGGGCGATCACGGCGTTGACGACGCCATCGTCGCCGGCCACGCCGGCCACGCCGCCCACCGCGTCGACGCCGGCCACGGCGACGGGCACCGAACCCGTCGCGGGCGCGATCTTGGCGCCTACCTCGGCCCGAGTCGCTTCGCGTGCCTCGGCCTCCATTGCCGCGTCCACGCCTACCTCGGCCGCCGCCTCCACCACGATGCCGTAGCGGGCCGTCGGCCCCGGAAACGCGCGCGACCAGCGCTGCGCATCGGAGCCCGCCGCGGGCCCAAGCCCCGATCCGTCGGCCGTCCCGATCGTCATGTCGATACCTCGATCTCGCGCCAGACCGGGCCGATCTGGTCGATGATGTCGCCGGCGACGGCGGCGCGATCGCCGCCTGGTCCCGCGGCGACACGCAGGCCCGCGGTCCCGTGGGCGTACACGGCCGCCGCGGCGGCCTCGAACGCGTCGGCCCCGCCGGCCAGCAGCCCGACGATCAGGCCGGCCAGCACATCGCCCGTCCCGGCCGTGGCCAGCGCGGCGGTGGCGATCGGAACGACGGCGCACCGCCCGTCGGGCGCGGCGACGACGGTGTGCGCCCCTTTGAGGACGATGACGTGCCGCCACTCCGCCGCCGCGCCCCGCGCGACGCCGACGCGGTCCGCGTTCACGGTGGCCGCGTCGAGCCCGGTGAGGCGGGCCATCTCGCCGGGGTGCGGCGTCAGGACGGCGCCGACCGGCAGCGCGCGCGGGCCGGCCGGCTGCGTGGCCAACAGATTGAGGCCGTCCGCGTCGACGACGAGGCGGTTCGGGCGGGCGTCCTCGACCAGGTCGCTCAGGCCGTCGAGCAGCTCGCGGAAGAACGCCGCCACGCCGCGCTCCTGGCTGAGGCCCGGGCCGATCAGAACGGCGTCGTAGTGTAGCCACGCATCGCGCACCATGCCGGCCGCGGCGGCGGAGATGCCGCCGTGCACCTCCGGCAGCGGCACGTACGTCGCCTCCCGGACGTGCGCGGCGACGACGGCGCGCACGTCCGCGGGCGCGGCGACCGTCACGCGGCCGCAGCCCGTGCGGTACGCCGCCGCCGCCGCCAACGCCGCCGCGCCCGGATACGCCCGCGACCCGGCGACGACGAGCGCGCAGCCGAACGTGCCCTTGTGTCCATCCGCCGGCCGCGCCGGCAGCCACGCCGCGACGTCGGCCGCCGTGACGATACCGAGCGGCGGCGCTACGGCCGCGGCGATGATCGACGGATCGATGCCGATCTCATCGACCACCAGCCGTCCAACGGCGGCCGCGCCCGGGAACGTGACGTGCCCCGGCTTGGCGCACCCGAACGTCACCGTCCGATCGGCCGCCACGGTGTGCGCGTCGAGCGTGCCGCGGTCGGCGTCCACGCCGGTCGGCACATCGACCGCGATGACAAGCGGCGGTCGGGCAGCCGCGACGCGATCGAGCAGCGCCGCGACCACGCCCTCGAGCGGCCGGTTCGCGCCCGTGCCCAGCAGCGCGTCGACGACGATGTCCGCTTCGCGGATCCAATCGTCGAGCGTATCCCCATAGCGCGATTCGGCCTCCGCGGTGTCGATGGCCATCAGCGCGGCGCCGAGCGTCTCGGCTTCGGCCACCAGGTGATCCAGCCGCCGCGCCCACGTGACCACTCGCACGACGATGTGCGCCCGGGCCAGCTCCGCCGCGGCGACGAGCCCGTCCCCGCCGTTGTTGCCCGGTCCGCACAGGACCAGGGCGATCGGCAGCCGTTCGTGCGGCCCGTCCGCGCCGAGCAGCGCCGCGACCTCGCGCGCCACGGCCCGCCCCGCGCGTTCCATCATCGCCCCATAGCCGTGCCCGCGCCGATCGGCTTCGGTCTCGATCGCGTCCATCTGAGCGGCGGTGGCGAGGGGGATCAGCGCGGGGCTCCTGGGTTGGGGGAGGGGTTGGGGTTGGGGGAGGGGGAGCGGTCGTGGGAGAAGAGGGGCGGGGAAGCGGATATGATACGCCAGCGTGGGGTGAGGGGGGAGGTCGTCTCAGGGCGATTGC
>JBDTSC010000228.1:0-6062 GCA_039931375.1 Ardenticatenales bacterium | reverse complement strand
CCCTGCCTGTCCAGCTCGTCCGGTCCGTCTAAAACCCAGAACGGGACAACCCTGCTCTATCCCGCCCCGCCCCCAACTCGCCTATACTCCCCCCAACCGTCCTCCGCCGGCCGTTTGCGCGTTCCTGCCCGCCGTGCCCCTCGATAGGGGCGGGCCGCCGCTCGTCGAGCCGCCGCTTGTTCGTGGAGAGTCAGCACCGATGGCCGTCGATTTCTACGTGACCCTCGAGGTCGAACGCTCCGCCACCGATGAAGATATCAAGCGCGCCTACCGCCGACTCGCGCGCCAGTACCACCCCGACGTGAACGCCGACCCCGCCGCCGGGGAGCGCTTCAAGGCGGTGAGCGAGGCGTACGAGGTCCTCAAGGACCCGCGCAAGCGCGCCCAATACGACCGCTTTGGCCACGCCGGCGTGCGCGGCGGGGCGGGCGGCGGCGCCGGCGTGGACATGGGCGACATCTCGGACCTGTTCGAGCAGTTCTTCGGGGGCTTCGGCGGGCGGCAGCGAGCGCGGCCGAGCGGGCCGCAGGCGGAGCGCGGCGCCGACATGCGCTTGAAGCTCCGGCTCACGTTCCGCGAGGCCGTATTCGGCACGAAGCGCAGCGTCGAGGTCGTGCGGCGCGAGACGTGCGAGACGTGCGAGGGCTCGGGCGCGGCGGCCGGCACCGCGCCGACGACGTGCCCGCAGTGCGGCGGCACCGGCCAGGTGCGGCACGTCCAGCAGAGCGTCCTCGGCCAGTTCGTCAACGTCCGCACGTGCGCGGAGTGCGAGGGCACCGGATTGCACGTCGCCGAGCCGTGCCCGGACTGCCGCGGCCGCGGCCGCTCGCAGCGCACCCGGTCGCTCGAGATCGACGTGCCGGCGGGCGTGGACCGCGGCACGCAGGTGCGCCTGACCAGCGAGGGCGAGCACGGACGGTACGGCGGCCCGCCGGGCGACCTCTTCATCGTCCTGGACGTTGAGCCCGACCCGACGTTCCAGCGGGACGGCGACGATCTGTTGCTCGACCTGCGGATCAACCCGGCCGACGCCGCGCTGGGCGCCGAGATCGAGGTCCCGACCCTCGAGGGCGTCGAGACGGTCCAGCTGCCGGCCGGCACCCAGACGGGCGACAGCCTGCGGATCCCCGGCCAGGGCGTGCCGCACCTGCGGCGCACCGGGCGGGGCGATCAGGTGGTCACCGTCTTCGTGAAGACCCCCGAAAAGCTCACCCGCGAGCAGCGCGACCTCCTCGAGCAGCTCCGCAGCACGCTGCCCCGCGCCGAGGTGGTCGAGCGCGGCTCGCGCAGCCGGTTCTGGGACCGCGTCAAAGAGCGCTTCTCTTGAGCCCCGCCGCGGACGAGGCGGTCGCTGCTCCCGACGATGCCGTGAACCGCGTCGCCGCACCGGCCGGCGCCGACGGCGCGGGCGCGGGGCGGGGAGGCGCGGAATCGACCGCGCTGCTCGAGATCGCGGTGCCGGTCGGCGGCGAGCTGGTCGAGCCCGTGTTCGAGCTCTTCGAGCGCCACGGCGGCGGGGCCGTGATCGAGATGATCGTCCGCGGCCCCGAGTCGGGCTACGACGATCCGCAACCGCAGACCTGGGTCCGCACCTACCTCCCGCTCCACGACGCCGAGGCGCGGCTGCGGGTCGAGATCGGCCTGTGGCACCTCGGGCAGATCTACCCGATGCCCGAAGCGATCGTCCGCGAGCTGGCGGAAGCGAACTGGGCCGAGGCGTGGAAGGCGCACTACACGCCCCAGCCCGTCGGCCCGTTCCTCGTGGTCCCCAGCTGGATCGCGGACGCCGACGCGCTCGCGTCGCCCGCCGCGGCGGCGAGCATGGCGGCGACCTCGTCGGCGACGCCCTTGATCATCCGCCTCGACCCGGGGATGGCGTTCGGCACCGGCCAGCACCCGACGACCCGGCTGTGCCTGCTGGCCCTCGCCGAACTCGTGCGCCCCGGCGACCGCGTCCTGGACGTCGGCATCGGCAGCGGCATCCTGGCGATCGGCGCGGGCCTCGTCGGCGCCGGGCAGCTCGTCGGGGTCGACATCGACCCGCGCGCCGCCGATACCGCCGCCGCGAACGCCGCGGCGAACGGCGTGGCGGTCGATGCCCGGGCGGGATCGCTGGATGTGCTGGACGCGCAAGGCGGGGGCGATCCGTCGTCGACCGGCGCCAGCGAAGCGACCGGCGGCAGAGATGCGACCGACGCCACCGACGCCACCGACGCCACCGACGCCACCGACGCGACCGGCGCGCTGGCCCCGTTCGACATCGTCGTCGGCAACCTGCTCGCGCCGACCGTCGTCGCGCTCGCGGAGGGGCTGGCGGCGTGGACGCGGCCGGGCGGGCTGCTCATCGCCAGCGGCATCCTGGTCGAACAAGCGGACGATGTCGGCGCGGCGCTCATGGCCGCCGGCTTCGACGCCCCCCGCGTCGACGTCGACGGCGATTGGGTCGCCCTCGTGTGCGCTCGGGGCGCGCGCGCTCGATGAGCGCTCGATGAACGACGAGCGCGCCACCGCGATGGAACCCGCACCGGAGGGAGCTGACGCGGCGCCGGTGCGCCTGTTCGTGCCAAGCGGCGCGTTGCGCGATCGAACGCTCGACCTGGACCTTGACGCCGCGTCCGCCGCGGCGCTGGCGGAGCGCGGGCTGGTGCGGGGCGATCACATCATCGCCCTGGACGGCTCGGGATGGGCCTCTACGGTCGAGCTGACGGCGGTCTCGGACCAGGCGCTGCGCGGACGTGTCGTGGACCGGCGGCTGGCGCCGGCGCGGCGCTCGAAGGTCAGCGTGCTCTTCAGCCCGCTCGACCCGGCCCGCACCCACGACGTCATGATGGCGGCGACGGCGGCCGGCGTCGTCTCGATCGCCCAGGTCTTCACGTCCGCCAGCCGCGTCGACGTCGCGCCGGCCGAACCGGCCGTTCTGGCGCCCGCCGTGCAGGCCGCGGCCGAGTCGGCGGGTTGGGGGCGGCTGCCGCGGCTGGGTGCCGTCGGGTTCCTCGATCAGGCCGTCGATCACGCCGCGCGCGCCGGGGCGTGCGTGCTGATAGCGGCGGCCGGCGCCCCACCGGCGGCCGAAGCCCTCGCGGATCGGCCCTTCACGATCGCCCTCTTCTGCCCGACCGCCGGCGCTTTCACGAGCGACGAGCTGACCCGCGCGGACGCCCGCGGCGCGCGGATGGTCGTTTGGGAGGGCGCATGGGACGGCGCGGATGGCGGGGGCGGTGCTGTGGCCGGCGTGCGGCGCGCGCTCGACGCCATATACGCGGCGTTGGAGGGGTGAGGCGAGGCTGCGGTCAGGCCACCCAGAGCCGCAACTTCTTGACGCCTCCTGCGCCGCCTAGTATCATCGAAAGGTTGAATTGCCCGGCCTCACCGCCACGTTCAGACCGGACACGCTCCCGCCATGTCGAACCGAATCGATAGCGCAGAATACTGGATCGAGGACTTCGAGCCCACAGGCGACGATCTCGAAGCCTTGTACGCCCACATGCTCGACGCCCTCCAGCCGGTGTCGATCGAAACGTTGGCGGCGACGGTCGTCCGACGGCGCGTCTCCGCGGCGCTCGCGGCGCGGGCGGCAACGTCCAAGGGGGACGGCGCGGTCTACGTGCCGGCCAACCGCTACGACGTTGGGCAGAAGATCGTCTTCCCGGCGATCGGCGGCCTGAACGGCAAGGTCGAGGCCGTTCGGCCCGGCAACAACGGCGCCCACTATGGGCCGTATGACGTCATCTCGGTCACGCTGGACGGCCGGCAGCGGTCGTTCGCGGCCGGCCTCAGCTACCCGCACGAGCTCGCGCAGGCGGTCGGTGAACTGGACGGCGACGTGCTGGCGGATCGCTACGCGATGGTCATCGCCCCGCGCCTGCGCGAGCGGCTGAGCGGCGACGCGGAGTGGGTCCATTCGGGCGACCGCTGGATCCTCAAGTCGCTCCTGCCCGAGGTCAACACGGGCCATCGCAACCTGGCCGAGGCGATCCTGATGCTGTCCGGCGAACCGCTGCCGGCGGAGAAGATCCTCAAGGACCTCGATGTCGACAAGTCGACGCCGCTGGCCTCTCGAACGCTGGCGGTCGATCTCGTACTATCCGGCGACAAGCGATTCCGCAACGTCGGCGCCATCGAGGCGCCGTTGTGGACGCTGGCCACTCTGGGCTAATTCATGCACACGATCTCGAACATCCAGACGCCGTTCCACATCGACCTGAACTGGTGGTCCGAGCACGGCCGCAACCTCGGTCGCTTCCTGGCCGAGATCGTCGGCGCGGAGAGCGATGCGCGCAGTTCGGACGCGCCGGTCGACTTCATCCACCCCCGGACGGGTGAGGTGTTCCAGATCGACCCGTTGTGGGTCCGCGTGCTCATCGAGCGCGCGTACCAGCCCGACTACATCACGCCGTCGACGCCGCTGACGAACGCGCTGCTGCGGGCGCTGCTCGAGAACGTAAACGAGCCGATGACCGCCGTCGAGCTGCATCGGCGCCTGAACCGTTCCAACCCGCAAACGCTGCTGCGCGTCCTCAAGGCCACGCGGTCCGAGTACGGCATCGTGCCCGTGGAGGGCGCCGCCGGCCGCTAGGGCCGTGCGCATGGCTCGCCGGCCGATGCCGACACCAAGGTGGATGCCGCCGTTTCGGTCGGCGCGGTCACCGATGTCCCGTCGAGCCACGACGATCGTCGCCTGGGCGATCGTCGCCGCCGCCGTGGCCATCCGCCTCTTTCGCGCGGACGCGCAGAGCCTCTGGTACGACGAGGGCACGAGCGCCCAGCTGGCGACGCGCTCGGCCGCCGCGATCGTCGCGGCCGCCGCGGGCGACATCCACCCGCCGCTCTACTACCTGCTCCTGGCGGCGTGGTCCCGCGCCTTCGGCCACGGCGTCCTCGCGCTTCGCGCCCTCTCCGCCGTGCTCGGCGCCGCGACGGTCGCCGCGACGATCGCGATCGGCCGCCGGCTGGGCGGGCGGCGGGTCGCGCTGGTCGCCGGGGCGTTGGCTGCCACCTCGCCCTATCTCATCTGGTACAGCCAGGAAGTGCGAATGTACGTCCTGGCCGGCTTCCTCGGCGCCGCGCTGGTCGTGCTCGCCCTGGCCGACGCGGACGCGCTCGTCGACGACGCCCCCGTCCCGGCGTCCCCACCGAACCGCGACGCCCCCCGCGACGCCCCTCGCATCCCCCGCACCCTCCTCATCGCCGCCCTCGTCACCGCCGCCCTCTACACGCAGTACCTCGCCGGCGCCGCCGCCGTCGCCATCGGCGGCGGCGCGATGGCCCTGGGCTGGGCGCGGGCGTTCGCGCCGTCGCGGCGACGCGGGGGGCGCCCGCCGTGGCCGTCCGTCGCGCGCTGGCTGGCCGCCATGACCATCGCCGCCGCGTTGTTCGTCCCGTGGCTGGCCCGCGCCTGGCCGGTGCTGCGCGATTGGCCGGCGCTCGGGGCGCCCGTCTCGCTGGCGTTCGTGGCGCGCGAGACGCTGGCGACCTACGCGTTCGGCATCAAGGCGCCGCCCGAGTGGCGCGCGTGGTGGCCGGTGCTGACGGCCGTGGCGTTCGTGGGCGTGGCGCTCGCGTGGTGGCCGGGCGGGGTGATCGCGCTGCCCGGCCGACGTGCGCGGCGATGGGCGTCGGCGGTCGCGTTGTGGATGGCGGCCGCGCCGCCGCTTCTGGTCTACGCGGCGTCGCTGCGGCGGCCGGCGTGGAACCCGAAGTTCATCATCGCCGGCGCGCCCGGCTTCGAGCTGCTCCTGGCCCTGGCCGTCGTCGGCGCGGCCGAGGTGGCGGCCGAGATCGCCGGCCGCCACTGCCCGGTCGGCAAGCGGCGGACGTGGACGCGGCGGAACACGGCGGCCGCCACGTCGGCCGTGGCCCTGGCCCTCATCGCCATCCCCCGCCTGGCCGTGTGGCATGCCAACGCCTACGATCCCGCCTACCAGCGCGACGATTACCGCGGCATCGCCGCCGAGATCGCGGCGCGGGCCGGGCCGGAGGATGCGGTGGTGCTGGATGCGCCGACGCAGGTGGAGGTGTTTGGGTTCTATGACCGCGGGGCGCACGCGACGTTCCCGCTGCCG
>JBDTSC010000227.1:0-6099 GCA_039931375.1 Ardenticatenales bacterium | reverse complement strand
TGCCGGACGAGATCGCGGCCACCGTCGTGGCGGCGCTGAGCGCGGCGACGATCCGGGGGCGGCGGGTCGAGGTGCGGCGGGAGGGGGAGCGATAGGATCGTCGCGCCGTCGCGCGGTCGCGCGGTCGCGCGACGCCTCGCTTCGCCGGCGGCTTGATGGCCCAATCTCCATTTCCTAGCGATTGGTAGATCCTATCTAGGATTTCCATAGCCGCACCGAAAACAGTCCGGCATCTGCGGCATCCGCGCCGGGTCGGCCGTGATCCGTGGGTCCCGGAAGATCGACACGCGGGCGGCTCGTCATAATGCAACGTGAAAACGACATTCGTTGTTGGCAAAACATTTGACGATGGGCCGAATGGGGCCTATCGTGCTGCCCGAAAGGCAGACGTCGCAGGGATTTCGCGCGGTCGCCATCCGGCGGCCGCACTGCGCCGAGCCACTTCGTGCGCCATGCCGCGGCTTCGCGGTGATGGCCCTCGCCGTTGGCCATCCTAAGAATGCCAACAGATATTCTTGGCGGCACGCATGTCGTGGTCGCCCACCACACGACCCCACACACTCCCGGGGCCTACAAGGAGATCGACATGGCTTGGCTGCATCGACGGTTCACCAACACCGGGAAGCTCGCGACCGCGGTGGCCCTCTGCCTGTTCCTGGCGTCCACCGTCTCCAGCGCCGTGCTGGCCGCCACGCCGATCTACGTTCGGACGGACGGTGATGACTCGGCATGCAACGGCACCGTGGACGCCGGCGTCGGCTCGGCGCCCAACTGCGCCGTCAAGACGATCCAGAAGGGGATCGACATCGTCGACTCCGGCGGGACGGTGCATGTGGGGGCGGGGACGTACATCGGGGACGTGAACGCGAACAAGCCGGTCACGCTCCTAGGCGCCGGCAGCGGTTCGACGACGATCAAGGGGCCGTTGGCCGCGCCCGCGGGAACGACGTTGACCGTCAACGCGCTGAACGTCGTCATCGACGGGTTCACGATCACGCGGGAAGGGAATGCCCCCGCCACGTGGAACGACCCGGGGATCAACAGCGCCGGGATCGCGATCCAGAGCGCCGGCAAGAGCATGGAGGTCCGCAACACGGTCCTCACCGGCAACCGCACCGGCATCGACATCAACGACAACAGCGGCGTCTACATTCACAACAGCGACATCAGCTTCAATCGCACGGGCCTTATCCTGCGCAACGTCACGGATGCCGTCGTGATCGAGGAAACCAAGATCACGGACAACTGGACCGCGGGCATCCTGTTCCTTGACGCGAGCGGCGGTACGAACGTGCCGGCTCAGACCGCGCTCAACGCCACGATCCGCGGCAACAACATCTCCGGCAACTGGTACGGCGGCATTGTCGACCGCCAGAGTGGCGGATCGTTGCCGCTGCCCGGCACGACAAACCTGAAGAACTTCAGCGGCAACTGGCTCGGCACCACGACGCCCGTCGTCACGACGGCGAACACGTCCGAGCCGGGGTACTCCGCCCAGATCCCGGTCGCGTACGGCGGATCCGCCGTACCGCCGGGCGGCGCGCCGGACATCGCCGGACCGGCGTCGGCAAACGTCGACTTTACGCCGTGGCTCGCGTCCAGCACGGACACGGACGGCGGCACGTTCGGCTTCCAGGGCGACTTCAGCACGCTGTGGGTCGATGACGCCGGCGCCCAGACCGGCGTGAAGGGCCGCGTACAGGAGGGCGTCGACGAGGCGTCCGCGGCCGGGACGGTCCGCCTCGCGGCGGGCACGTACGAGGAGCAGGTCGAGATCACCGCGGCGCGGACGCTGCAGGGCGTCGGTCAGACCTCGATCATCAAGGCGCCGACGACGCTGACGAAGTTCTTCCTCACCGGCGCGGACCAGAACCGACCGGTCGTCTACATCCACGGCACGAACGGTGTCGTGGTCAAGGACCTAAAGGTCGATGGCGCCGGTCGGGGCAATGCGAACTCCCGGTTCGTCGGTGTCGGCTTCAACAACGCGGGCGGCACGGTCCAGGACACCGAGATCGTGGACGTGCGGAACCAACCGTTCGACGGCTCCCAGCACGGTGTTTCCATCTACGCCTACAACAGCGACACGACCTCGCGTACGATCACGTTGACCAACAATACCCTCACCGGGTTCCAGAAGAACGGCGTCGCACTGAACACGAACGCGACCACGCCCTTGGTGGTCAGCATCACCGGCAACACCGTCACGGGGGCCGGAACAACGTCGGTGACCGCGCAGAACGGCATCCAGGTCTTCTCGGACCTCGGCTCCGGAACGGTCGCGGGCAACACGATCAGCGGTATCGCCTACAGCGGTTCCGGCACCGTCGCCTCGTCGATCCTCAACTACTACGCGGAACTCACGATTGACGACAACGTGATCACCGGGGCCCAGACCGGGATTTACAACTACGACGGCGGGGCGAACCTCACCAACAACGAGATCTCCGTCGCCGAAGTGGGCGACTACAGCTGGGGCATCATCGCCAGCGACCCGCCGCGCGCCGTGCCGCAGCCCTTCGACGGCACGTACCTCGGCGAAGGTGGCGGCGGCGGCGCGAACACTGCAGCCGCTGCATCCACCAACGGCACGCTGTCGGTGCTCGCGCCGCAGGCCCTGCTGACCGTCGCTGTGACGGGCAACAGGATCGTCTTCACCGGCGTAGATAACGCCGATTCGTTCGGGATCGAAGCGGATGCCGGGTATGGCGCCGATGACATGGCGGTCAACATCGACAACAACACCATCTACGGCTTCGATGTCGGCGTCGTGTGGTGGACCTGCGACAGCGGCTGTTCGGCCGGCGTGTACACGGCCATGTCGGCCACCGGCAATTGTATCGACGGCAACGACGAGGGCATGACCTCGAACGTTACGTCGCCGATTGTCAATGCCGAGAACAACTGGTGGGGCGCCGTCAGCGGTCCGTACAACGCCACGTCCAACCCGGGTGGCATCGGCAACTCGGTGAGCGACAACATCGACTTCATGCCGTGGGCGACCGTCGGCTGCTCCCTGTCCGACACGTGGTTGAACACGCGGTCTGGGGAGCTCGGCTCGCTGGCCGACCTGCTCAGCACGGCGCAGTACGGCGACACGCTCCGCGCGGTCGGCGGCGAGCCGCTGAGCGGCGGCACGACCGTGACGACCGCCGGCGTGACGCTCGACCTCAACGGCAACACCGGCGGCCCCGGCTCGCCCTTCCTGACGGTGGCCGCGGCGGACGTCACGGTGACGAACGGCATCCTGGACGGCGGCGGGAGCGGTAGTCCGGCCATTCTGGTCGTCGCCGGCGGCAACAACTTCACGCTCAGCGACTGCGAAGTGAAGAACTGGGCGGACGGCGTCGAGGTCGCGGCCAGTGTCACTTCGTTCAAGATGTTCGGCAATTGGATCCACAACAACGCGGACGCCGGGCTGCAGGTTGACGGCAGCGTGGCCTTCGGTGGCGTCGTCACGATCGAAGGCAACCTGTTCAAGGACAACGGTGGGAACGGGATCAAGAACCTCGGCACGACGATCCCGCTGACGGCGAAGCGCAACAGCTGGGGCGACGTGGCCGGGCCGACCGGCCTGAACGGCGACACGGCGAGCGCCGGAGTGGACTTCACCCCCTTCACGTTCGCCGAGCTGCACCTTGACATGGACCCCGTGACCGTCGGCGATCAGACGCTCGTGAACGTGAGCGAGGGCACGACGTTCAACACGAGCTTGAAGCTGGACGCGCAGAAGGTGAACTCGATCCAGTTCAAGATCACGTACGACGCGGCGTACCTGACGCTGAACAGCACGACGTTCCTGGCGCCGTGGCTTGGCCAGTGCTTCGACAACGGGTCGGTGTCGGGCGTCTTGAAGCAGTACTGCATCCTATTCGGCGGCGAGTATGACGGCGGCACGCTGGCGACGCTGAACTTCACGGCCGCCAACCCGCCGCCGGGCCCAGGCCCGTGGCCGACGAACCTGGACATCGCCCATCTCGAGGCGGACACAGCGGCATCGGCGCTGGGCGGGGCGAAGATCTTCCTGAACAACGCCGGCTACAACGCGCCGTCCGTCGCGAGCCGGGACATCACGGATACGAACGACGGCACGGTGAACATCATCGGCAAGGCGAACTACAACGGGTTCATCGACCTGCAGGGCCGGACGAACGACAGCGGCGGGAAGCTGCGGGTGTTCGACATCGTGACCAAGGCCGGTTCGACGGAGTTGGCGCAGGGCACGAGCGCCTCTTCCGGCAGCTACGCCACGGCGCACAACGTCGGCTTCCAGCTCATGGTCGGGTCGACGTACTACCTCCTCGCGGACCGCGACCTGTTCGTGGCGACGACGGCGGAAGTCTCGACGACGTACAGCCACTCGAAGCTGCTGGACACGCGGCCGTTCACGACGCTGGTCACGCTGGTGCTGCGCGGCGGCGATGCGTACAACGACAACATGATCGACATCGGCGATGCCTCGTGCATCGGCTCGTTCTACGGGACGATGTCCTCGGCGTGCGGCGGCGGATCGCCGGTCGGGTCGAGCCCGGACGTGAACGAGGATGGGATTGTGAACATCCTGGACCTGTCGCTGATGGGCGGCAACTACCTTATCACGTCCAGCACCTGGGCGCCGTAACGACGGTTTGACGACCGGGCATGGCAGCCCGGTTCCCGCCCACGGCGGGGCCGGGCTGCCATGCCGTTTTCCCGCTTGGAAAGGAAAGCACGTGCGCGATTCGAAACGGGGGCTCCTGGCCGCAAGACGGGCGGCCGAACGGCCACCGGTCGAACGGCCGCGTGGCTCATGGCCGGCGCCGCTCGTTCGGCTGGCCCTCCCGATCGCGCTGGCGCTGTTCGGTTCGGGGCTGGGCGTCGCGGCGCAAGGCGGCCCAGCGGTCGGGCCAGTCGCCGATCGAGGGGCCATCGCGGTCGGTGACCGCGTGCGCGTCAGCCTGCAGGTGCGAGATATCGCCGCGCTGAACGCCGTCGACATTCGCGTGGCGTTCGATCCGACCGTCCTTCAGGTGGTCGATGCCGACCCGGCGACGGACGGCGTGCAGGTGGAGCTGCTGGACACGTTCCTCAAGCCCGACTTTGTGCTGGGCAACGCGGCCGACAACGCGCTCGGCCAGGTGTGGGTGGCCGCCACGCAGCTGAACCCGTCACCGCCGGTGACCGGCACCGGGAGCCTGGCCGTGATCACGTTGATAGGAAGCGCTCCCGGTACGAGCGGCGTCACGGTCTATGCCCGCAAGCTGGTGCATCCGAGCGGCGATCCGATCGCGGTCGATGTCTTCGAGGCGTCGATCGTGGTCGGTGCGGGCGGTCCAACACGCACGCCTCCGCCAACGGCGACCGAGACGCCGCCCCCCACGCCGTCGCCGCCCGGAACGCCGCCCCCCACCGCAACCGTTACGACCGAAGCCACCCTCGATGCTACGGTGAGCCCCGTGCGACACGCGATCTATTGCCCATTCTCGTACAAGTACCACCTGTGACCTTCGCCCGCGTTGCTCGTAGCGTTCGCCGGCCCGGCCAAGCCTCGGGTGCTGCGGTGGCGCGCGGTCTCTTGGCCGCCGCCGCGATCGCCGCCGTGGCGGGTGTTCCGCGCCCGGCGCACTGGCGCACGGGCGCGGCGCCAGCGCAGGGCGTGGCGCGGATCGTCCTCGACCCGCAGAACGGTTCGATCGTCCACCCCGGTTCGCTGACGGTCGACGTGCGCGTCGAGGACGTCGCAGACCTCAATGCGTTCGACATCGGTCTCACCTTCGACCCGGCCGTCGTCGCGGTCGTCGATGCCGTTCCTGGCCCCGGCGTCCAGATGACGGCCGGGTCGTTCCTGTGCGGCAGCCAGCTCGTCCTCTACAACACGGCGGACAACGCGCTCGGCACGATTTCATTCGTCGCCACGCAGCTCGCCTGTTCGCCCGTGAGCGGGAGCGGCGTGCTGTTCACGATCCAGTTCACGTCGGTCGGTGCCGGCGTCTCGCCGCTGACGTTCGATACGGACGACGTGCGGCTCTCCGACATCGACGGCATCGCGATCCCGTCCACCGTCGAAGACGGCTCGATCACCGTCGAGAACCCGACCGCAACGGCAACCTCGACCTCGAC
>JBDTSC010000226.1:0-6126 GCA_039931375.1 Ardenticatenales bacterium | reverse complement strand
CCGACGCCGGCCAGAACCGCTTCTGCACCCACCGCGTCACCGGCCCGCCGAGCCGCGCCAGCCAGTGGTGCGGGCGCGAGAAGGCCATGACGTCGAACCAGACGCTCCCGTCCGGCAGCAGCTCGACCATGAACCGCTCCTCGCCGCGCTCCGCGTGCGCTTCGAGCGTGCCGTAGGCAAACGCGGTACGGCGGGTGTCGTCGGGCAGCGCGATGTCGTCATCGACGTACACGATGCGCCAGGCGTTGACCCACGTGAGGCCGAACGCGCGCACGAGCATCGCGCCGCGGGCGTTGGGTTCGGGGTGCGACGTCGTCGTGACGGGCCAGACCCAGCCGATGTCGAGCGGGGCGTACGTCATCAGCGCGGCGCGCGCGGCGGCGTAGACCGCTTGGCCGTCGCCCAGGTGGACGCGGCGGTGATCGACGTTCCAGCCGGTGGGGACGCCGGGCGGACGCGAGCCGTCCGTCGGGGTGGCGCGCGTGCTACCGGGGGCGGGGTAGGGGGGCGGGGCGTCGGGCTGGGCGAGGAGCCAGGCGCGGACGTCGTCGGCGGAGGGGGCGGTGAGGCGGATCTGGGGCGATGGCATCGGGCGAACCTCGGCGGTGGCGTCAGGCGGTGTGGGTTCGCGTTCGTCGGCCGCGCCAGGGGCGGCGGTCGTTGCAGCGAACGGGTTCGTCACACATCGACCGGCGGTATGATACCAGCCGGACGACCGACCAACCGTTGTCCGCAGCGCGAGGCTCACTGCATGGCCGAACCGCTCCGATCCAGAATGCGTTTGCCCGTCCGCCGTCCGCCGTCCGCCGTCCGCCGTCCGCCGCCGTGCACGAACCGTTCTGCCGCGCCGACCCGCTTCGTCGGCCCGATGCGCCGTCCCGCAACACCCACCCACTGCCCCGAGGTGACCGTGCTGCCGTACCTGTTCTCGATCGGCCCCTACCGCGTACCCACGCACGGGTTCTTCGTCGCCCTCGGCACGATGGTCGCCACGGTCGTGTTCGTCCGCGAAGCGATGCGGCGGCGCGAGATGAACGAGCAGCTGTTCGGCGTCGTGTGCGGCACGCTGCTATGCGGGGCCGCGGGCGCCAAGTTGAGCACGCTGGGCTTGTACGTGGCGCGCACGGGCGACGCGAGCTGGCAGGGCAT
Organism: Ardenticatenales bacterium; assembly: GCA_039931375.1. Classification (GTDB taxonomy): domain Bacteria; phylum Chloroflexota; class Anaerolineae; order Epilineales; family Epilineaceae; genus Avedoeria. The sequence goes on along the minus strand of JBDTSC010000226.1, from coordinate 4,977 downwards.
TCTGCTCAACGGCGGCAAGAGCATTCTCGGCGGCCTGGCGGGCGCGTACGCTGGGGCGTTGCTGTTCAAGTGGGCGGTCGGGTACCCGAGGCGGACGGGCGATCTGTTCGCGCCGGCCGTGGCCCTCGGGATGGCCGTCGGGCGCGTCGGGTGCCTGCTCACCGAGCAGCTCGGCACGCCGACGACGCTGCCGTGGGGCATCGTCCTCAGCCCGGTGCTGGCGGCTCGCACGCCCCGCTGCGCGACGTGCCTCCCCGGCGACCGCCTCCACCCGTCGTTCGTCTACGAGATCCTCTTTCACGTCGGCATGTTCGCGTTGATCTGGTTTTGGCTGCGCGGCGTGCCGCGGCTGCGCCACGAGCTGCTCAAGGTCTACCTCCTGGCGTATGCCGTCTTCCGCTTTGGCGTCGAGTTCGTCCGCGGCAACGAGGTCGTATGGCATGGGTTGACGCGGTCGCAGATCTTCCTCATCCCAACCACGCTGCTGCTCGTCGCGTACTTCGTGCGCCGCTGGCGGGGCGGCGCGTTTCGGCCGGCCGCGGCCATCGCCGCGTTCCCGCAGACGACGTAGAGTCGCAAGCGACGCTGATCGCGTCGTCGAGAACAGGATGCTCCCATGCCTGGAATGCCGCTGCGCGGCGATACGATCCACCGCTATGTCGGCGCCTTCTGCCCGCACTGCCACCACGAGCGGCCCGACCGCCCGCTGGCCGAGGTGCGCCGCCTGACGGGCTACCTGAGCGCCGATGCGGAGGGGCGCGTCTGGTTGGTGCGCGGCTGCCCGGAACACGGGCTCGTGCGCACGCTGTACGACGAGTCCGTCGAGGTCCTGCGCTATCTCGAAGAGTGGACGGCGCCCACGAAGCGCCACGAGCCGGACAGCGCCGCCAACTTCGACCCGATCCCGCTGGCGTACGCGCGCGGGCTCGGGGCGATGCAGACCCAGCACACGTGCATCCTGCTCGAGGACATCGAGCTGAGCTGCAACCTCTGCTGCCCGAACTGCTTCGCCGCCAGCGCCCCCCAACTACGCGGCGCCGTACCCGTGCACGAAGTGCTAGCGAACATCGACACGCGCCTCGGCCGCGAGAACGGCCGCATCGACGTCCTCATGCTGAGCGGCGGCGAGCCGACGGTCCACCCGGACCTCATCGCGCTGCTGGACGCGGTGATGGAGCGGCCCATCGTCCGCATCCTGCTGAACACGAACGGGATCGAGATCGCCCAGAACGACGCGCTGGTGGCCTATCTGAAGCGGCACCGCAAGCGGATCGAGGTCTACCTGCAGTTCGACGGCTTCAAGACCGAGACGCACCGCTACCACCGCGGCGCCGACCTCCGCAAGGTGAAGGCGCTGGCGATCGAACGGCTCAGCGCCGCCGGCGTCTTCACGACGCTGACGATGACGGCCACGCTCGGCGTGAACGACGACGAGATCGGCGCGGTCGTGCGGCACGCGCTCGAGACGCCGTACGTGTGCGGCGTGAGCATCCAGCCACAGTTCGGCAGCGGCCGCAGCACGCCGATCGACCCCGCCGACCGGCTGACGCACACCGGCACGCTGCTCAGACTCGGCCCGCAGACGGACGGGCTGGTCACGTGGCGGGATCTGACCGCGCTGCCGTGCTCGCACCCGCACTGCTGTTCGGTCGGCTACATGCTCTTCACGGACGACGGCGAGTGGAAGTCCTTGGCCGCGATCATCGGCCACGACAAGCTGAAGGCCAACCTCGACCTGATCAGCAACCGCATCGTCGATCCCGAGATGTCGGCGACGCTGCGCGACCTCGTCAAGGAGTCGCTCCTCGGGCTGCTGAGCGAGCAGAGCAGCCTGACGCACCCGCAGATCGGGGAGCTGTTCCACACGATCTGCGAGAACTGCGACCTCGGGCTCAACACGCTTTTGAAGCTGGCCGGCAGCGCGGTGCTCGGCCGCCAGGACCAGCTGCGCGAGGTGCTGGCGCGGCGCGTCAAGCGGATCACGATCAAGCCGTTCATGGACATGAACACGATGATCGAGGAGCGGCTCCTCCAGTGCTGTGTCCACGTCGGCACCCAGGGCGCGGCCGATGCGCATCAGTGCACGCCCTTCTGTGCGGCGCAGGCCTGGCCGGCCCTCGGCGCCCAGAAGCTGAGCGAACGCGCCGGCGCGCGGATCCAACTCGTCGAGGCCGCGCAGTGACCGCGTACGACCCGGCCGAGGCGGCGCGGACCGCCCGCGACGCCGTCGTCGAGCGCGCCGCCGACGCACCGCCACCGCCGCTGGCCGTCGCCGATCCGCTGCCGTACTGCATCTACGCCACGGTCGCGCTCATCGCCTGGATCGCATCGCCCCCGCTCGCCGTCGCGGTCTTCGCGGCGATGGGTCTGCGTCGCTACTGGCGCGCATGGCGGGCCGGGCTGGACCGCAGCTCGTGCGTCCTGGGTGACCCGCGGCGGGTGATGGTGTACCTTGCGCTGCTGACCGTGGCCGGGGCGGGCGCGACGATGTGGACGGCCGTGCAGTGGTGGTCGGCGCTGCGCTGATCGAACCGCGCTACAACGACAGGGGGCGTCAGGTGGAATCGATGACACCGAGTGAGCCGCGCGAGCCGGTAGACCACGTCGATCCGGACGCGACGACGGCGATGACCGGCCCAGGGCATTTGCCGGCGGCGGAGGCCGACCATGCGGCGTCGATATCGATGGAGGCGGAGGAGGTCGGTTCGACCGGTCTGGGCGCCCTCATCCCGTTTGTCGGCGCGGCGGCGGCGATGTGGATTGCCACGGCCGTCGTGCTGCTCGTTGTCGGGATGGGACCGCTGTTGCTGGGCGCGTCGCTCAGCTCGCAAGACGGTCTCTTCGTGTCCGCATGGGCCGCGCTCCTCCTGACGGTGGGGGCGGCCGTACTGGGCGTACGTTTCTGCAACCGCCCGAGGCGACGGCTGGTCCGGATCGCCCTGTTCGTCGGGTTTGGCCTGGCGGTGCTTCCGATCGGGTTCCTCAATCTCATGCTGGCGGGGTCATGCATATCAACCGGCGGGAAAGTCATGTTCTAGGGGCGCTCGCCGCAACACAAGGACGCATCCAGTGGAATGGACGACTCCGCCCGAGCCGCCCGAGCCGTCGGGACCCGGCGATCTGCGACCGCCCGACGACGCGGCGGCGCATGCCGATGCTTCTGCGTCAAACGGTGCGCCGGCGATGCTCGCGGCCAAGCCGGAGCGCGTCAGCGGTCTGAAGGCACTCGGCATCCTGGTTGCGTCGTTCGTGGCAACGCTGGCGGCGATGTGGCTCGCGGCATCCCTGACGTTCGTGCTGTTGGGAGGATCGAACGGCAAGCGCAGCGTCGGCGTCGATATCACCAGCACCGCGGCCGGCGCCAGTAGGATGATCGATGCCGTCACCCATGCCAGGGCCGGCGTTGTCGGGATGGCGGTCCTGTCCGCGGTTGCCGCCGCACTCATCATCGCCAAGTGGTCCAATCAACCGTCGCGGTGGCACATCCGGGTGCCCCTCAACGTCGGCTTCGGGTTGGCCGTCGGGCTGGTCGCCTTTGGCGCTCTGCTCTACGGGCTGTGCCTCTCGCTGTCTTCCATGTACTGAGCGACCGCACTACGTTACGAGGCTCCTCACCGCGACCCCACGAACGCCACCAACGCCGCCCTCTCCCCCGCGGTCATCGCCCGAAACCGCTCCCGCGCCCCCTCCGCCTCCCCCCCGTGCCACAGAATCGCCTCCGCGATCCCCCGCGCCCGCCCGTCGTGCAGCAGCCGGTCGTGGCCGTTCACCGTCGGCACGAGGCCGATGCCCCACAGCGGTGCCGTCCGCCACTCGCGCCCCGTCGCCTCGCGCTCGGGGCGGTCGTCGGCGAGCCCAGTGCCCATGTCGTGCAGCAGCAGGTCCGTGTAGGGCGCGAACGAACGGTCGATGAGTGCGACGTCCAGGGAGTCGACGGCGGTGGCGGCGGCACGATCGACGCGATCCGCCTGGGCCGATCCCGTGCGCATCGCCGCCACGTGGCACGCGTCGCAGCGGGCGGCGGCGAAGAGCGCGCGGCCTGCCGCCAGCCGCGCGTCGTCGCCACCGTGATCCCGGGGCGCGGGCGGGGCCAGCGCTTGGACGTATTGGACGATGCTGGCCAATCGCGCGTCCTCGAGCTCGGGCGATCCGCCGTCGGCGGCGGCGCGGCACGCGGTCTGCGAGGGGGGACAGTTCGTCGCCGGGAGGAGCGCGGACGTGATGCCGATATCGGCCAGAAACGCGGCCGCCGTCTGTTGCTCGATCGTGGGCTGGCCGGCCTTCCAGCCAAAGCGGCCGAGGCGCGGCTGGCCGGTGCGCGCGTCGGGGACGCGGTTCGGGCGACCCGAGATCCCGTCGCCGTCGCGATCATCAGGGTCCGCGCGGGCCAGGATGTCCGCTTCCGGCACGGCCTCGAGCAAGCCGAAGCCGAACGTGGCGGGTGCCGTGCGGGGCGAGATCGCCAGCGTCGCGGTGACGGCGCCAGCGCGGTCGACGTGGCCGGCGACCTCGCCGAGCGGGCCAAAGGCGAGGTTGCGGAACGTGAAGCGCGGGCGGAGGAGCGTGTAGGCCGTGCCGTCGCGATATCGTCCGGCGACGTCCTCCCAGGCGATGTCGAACGTCCCCTCTGCTGGCACGCCGCGGATCGCGTGGTCCTCCAACTGGTCGCCGTACGCCCGATGCGGGACGAACGCGCCGCCCGCGTCGATCGCGCTCAGGCGCACGAGCAGCCCGAGCCGGTCGGGGGCATCGGCCGTCGGCGGCGCGCCGCGGCCGTCCTTGACGTGGCAGGCGCCGCAGCTGGCGGCGTTGAACGTCGGGCCGAGGCCGTCGCGGGCGGTGGTCGAGGATGGCGCTGCGACCCAGGTGTCGTTGAAGAACGCCTTGCCGATGTCGAACGCGTATCGGTCGGCAGCGGAGAGGCCGGGGAGGTGGTGCGAGAAGGCGTCGTCGGTCGCGTCGTCGACGGTGATGGCG
>JBDTSC010000225.1:0-6127 GCA_039931375.1 Ardenticatenales bacterium | reverse complement strand
TGGTGCCGGAGCCGCAGGTGGGGTCGAGGACGAGGTCGCCGGGGTCGGTGGTCATTAGGATGGCTCGCTCGACAACTGTTGTCGTAGTCTGGACAACATAGCTCTTGGCTGCGCCAAAACCTGATATCACAGTGTCGGTCCACGAATTGTTGATCGGGAATACCGGAAAGTCGTCCAGAAATCTTACGTATCTCAGAGTGTTTCCGATCAACATCAGTCGTTTAGCATGACCGAGGCGCTCAAATCCGTCCGGGCCCGTCTTCCAGTATCCGCGGCCTGGACGAAACGTTCGTCCGGAGAACTCGATAGGGAAATCACCAGGTGGCCGCTGGCTAGTGAGGTTATCATGCATTAGCACGCGGCTCCCCGGCGGAGCTTCACCAATGCGCGACCCTAGACTCTGTCGTGTCCCATCCGTGTGCTCAATCCACGTGTATTGACCGCCTCCGAGACCACCGACCGACTTGTCATGATACAACTGACGATACTTCATTTTGTCGATTGAATGAGCAAACCAAACGAGGTAGTCGGAAACACCTGCCAGAAGTTCCGAGGAAGCACCACTCGTCTTGCGAAACGTAATCAGTGACACGAAGTTCTCGCTGCCGAATACCTCATCCATGACACTTCGTACCAAATGCACATTCTCATCCCCAATCTGCACAAACACGCTCCCCGTCTCCGTCAACAACTCCCGCGCGACGACCAGCCGATCCCGCAGATACGCCAGATAACTATGTATCCCCAACTGCCACGTATCCCGAAACGCCCGAATCTGCTCCGGCTCCCGCGTCGCGTCCTCGACCTTGCCGTCCTTCACGTCGCGCTTGCGGGTGCTGACCTGCCAGTTGGAGCCGAACTTGATGCCGTACGGCGGGTCCAGGTAGATCGTCTGGACCTTGCCCTTCAGGCCTTCCTTCTCGGCCAGGCTGGCCATCACCTGGAGGCTGTCGCCCAGGATCAGGCGGTTGGACCAGTGCTGGTCGTGTTGGTAGAAGTCGACGAGGTGGTTGAAGTCGCCCGGCTCGTCGAAGGCCGTGGCGAACAGGTCCGCCTGGACGTACGCGCCCTCCGGCTCGGCGATGCGGCCGGCGGCGGGGTGGTGGCGGCGGAGGTCCTCGATGAGGGCGCGGGGGTGGATCTTCTCCTGGATGTAGATCGGCACAAGGGGCACTGCCAGGCCCGCGCGGTCCTGATCGTCCTTGCCCTTCCACACCAACTGCGGGTCCAACGACGGATCGCGCGGGTACAGCAGCGTCTGCGGCGCGGCCTCTTCGGCGGCGACGAAGTCGCGCAGCTCCTCGGTGGGGATGTTGAGGCGCGTATCTTGGTGTTGGATGGAGGCGATGGGGGCGCGCGGGGCGGGCTTGGCAGCCATCGAGTCAGCTCCGATGTCGATGCGTCGGTTCGAGGGTCAACTGGCCGCCTGGTAGATCGCGGGTCGATACCGAGGCGAAGGGATCGGCTTGCCCATCTCGCGCGCCGCCGCCAACCAGGCTTCGCGCGCCTGTGTCAGTTCGGCCAACGCTTTCTCAGGCGTGACACCGAACGCGGAACAGAACTCAAGATCAGGGATGTCGGCAATGTAGCCGCCGTCCTCGTCACTGTAGAAGATATTGATGTGGTAGTCGCTCATTCATCATCCTCCAGGCGCAGATTGTAGCGCTCGACCAACTTCATGAACTGGCGGAGCTGGTACGGCTTGGCCTCGCCTGCGACATTCTGTAGGTTGAGCACCTCGTTCAGGTCCGGGTGAGTGAACACATGATGGCTTCCATTTACCCGCGACAGCCGAAACCCGAAACCCTCCGCGAGCCCGACCGTGTCTGCAAATGCCACGTTCGCCAAGGCACCCGACGCCAGACGCTGCAGGAGTCGTCGCCGGTTCATCGACCTACGCCGGCCGCAGGTAGGTCCTGCGCCTGCACCACCGCGCGAATGGCCGCCATCGCCCCAAACGGATCCCCCACCTCCGCAAACGCCCACCGCCCGAACCCGCCATGGTTGTTCACCGCCGGCACCCACTGCTCCCGGGCCGTGCGAACCTTGGCCACCTTCTCGGGGCGATGCTCGCCCGTGACCTCGACGATCAGGTGCAGCGGATCGTCCGGCCCGCGCCCGTCATCGACGTCCACCAGGAAGTCCGGCACGTAGTCGCGCTCGCGGCCCTCGATCACGTAGGGGATTGTGAAGCCCAGGTGGTCGTTCTTGGCGTAGCGGAGCACCTCGGGCATCGACTCCATCGCCAGCTCGACCGCGGCTTCCCAGTCGCTGTCGAGAACCGTGTGGGAGATGTGGCTCTTGGCCGGGCTCGTCACGAAGTACGCCTTGGTCGTGTCGAAATCCACCCAGCGCGTCGAACCGACCGCATCGTAATCCCGCAGGCATGGCCACAACCGCCCCGCGCTGCCGACACCCTCGCTCTCGCTCTCGCCCTCACCCTCGGTCGCGCCCTCGGCCGTCACGATCGCACCGTAGATCCGGTCCGCCGCCTCATGCATCGGGCCCGCAAGCAAGAGCATCTGCGGAAACACGTTGTCCTTGAGCACCAGGCATTGGCGCATCCAATCGCGCGTGATCGCCGCCAGCTGCGGGAAGAGCCACGGCCGGTCGTCGCCGAGCTGCGGTCCCTGGAAGTAGCGCGTCAAGAGCAAGCGGGCGATGTGAAAGGCCACCGACTGCTCGCGGACCGCGCGTAGATCGTCCAGCGTGTGCACGCTGCCCGCGCCGACGATGGGGTCCATCTGCACCGACGTCGGCACGTCGGCCGTCGACAGCGCGAGCGTCGCACCCGGCCCGAACGTCGCCGACAGCCGCTCGGCCGGCAGGTCGTAGCGGTAGCCGACGAGGCGCGGGAACGTCATCTCGAGCATCGATCGCTCCGGCACCGCGTGCACTCGCGTGGAGCGGTGCGCCAACTTGGTCGCCGCCTGCGAGCCGCTCGTCGGGATGAAGCTGAACGGTACGCCGTACACCTCGGCGTACTCCGGCGACAACCGCCCGTCGTCACCCGTCGCATAGCTGATCCGCCGCAGCGCCCGGCCGACCACCTGCTCGCACAAGAGCTGCGTCCCGAACGCCCGCACCCCCAGCACATGCGTCACCGTGTTGGCGTCCCAGCCCTCGGTCAACATGCTCACGCTGATCACGCACTTCACGTGCTCGCCCAGCTTGCCCGGCTTGCCGACCGTGTTCATCACCTCGCGCAGCAGGTCCTCGTCCGTCAGCTTGTAGACGTCCCGCCCAGGATAGCGCTGCCGATACTCCGCCTTGAACTCGTCGATCTGCACGGCCGCGATCCGCTTGAACGCATCGCTCATCGCCCCGCCGCTCTCCAGCTGCCGGCTGTCGATGAGAATCGTCGTCGGCCGCTGCAACCACCCGCCGCGCCCGTCATCGTTGCGGAACAACTCGAGCGCGCCGGCTTGGACGACGACGGCGTCGACGGCATCGACAGCGCCGACGGCATCCACCGCGCCACCGTCGCGCGATCCCGCACCCCCCATCGCCTTCTCCCACCCGGCCACGTACCGGTACACTACGTTGGAGATGTTCGTGTTCTGACAGACCACGATGAACACCGGCGGCGTCAAACCGCCCGCGCGCGCCTCCGCGTTGGCCTCCCACTGGGCGTGGTACTGCACGTAGTTGCTGTAGAGGCTGTGGAGCGCACCCTGCAACTCGACCGGCAGCCGCGGCTCCCCATCGAGCGACTCCGTCTTGCGGCCCTTCTTCGGCAAGTCGTCACGGATGCGTGCCCACAAGTCGCGGTACGTCGGCAGCGCGCCCAGCAGCGCGTTGTCGGCCACGGGCACCCGCGGCACCTTCACCAGCCCGGCCTCGATGGCATCGATCAGCGCGAAGTCGCTAACGACCCATGGGAACAGCTCGCCCTCGTCGTACCCTGAGCCTTTGAGGAAGAACGGCGTCGCCGACAGGTCGTAGATCGCCCTAATGCCCAGCTTGGCCTGCACCGCCTCGAGCCCGCCGATCCACACCCGCGCTTCCTTCTCCTGCTGGGCGACGACCTCCCGTTCATCCGCATCGACGACCTCGCTCGGCGCATCGGGCTTCCGCCGATAACAGTGGTGCGCCTCGTCGTTGATGACGATGATCCCGCGCTTGTTGCCCAGGGCCCGACACACCCGCCGCACCATCTCGGCCGGCGATTCGGTGAACACACCCAACGCGTCCGAGCGTAGGATCGACTTCGTGGTCTTCGACACCGCCACTTTCTCGCGCAGCCCGAAGCCATGGAAGTTGGCGATGACGATCTTGGCCTGCTGCAGCCGCGCCAAGTCCTCGGGCCCGACGATGTCCCGCTGTCGGTAATCGTTCGCCGGGTCGTTCGGCATGAGCACCCGCAACCGGTCGCGGATCGTGATGCCCGGCGCCACGATCAGGAACGCATCACTGAACCGCCCGTCCTGCGCATTGGCCAGCTTATTCAGCGCCTGCCACGCGATCAACATACCCATGACCACCGTCTTGCCCGTGCCCGTGGCCATCTTCATCGCCAAGCGGTATAGCCCCGGGTTGGCCGCCTCGTTGGCGTCCCTGAGGCCGTTCTCGATCCAGGCATCCCCATACTTCCGCGCCACCTCATGGATGTAGATGACGGTTTCCATCGCCTCGATCTGGCAGAAGAACAACGGCTTGTCCCGCTCCGGATTCGTCCAGTACGCCAGCAGCCGCCGCGTCGTGGGCGTGACGTCCACGTACCCGCCCTGCCGCCACTTGGCGACCTGCCCTCGAATGCGATTGATACCGTCGTTGGGCTTCAGCCGGTCCGCCGTCCACTGCGTATCGAGCACCAACTGCCGCCCACGCTTGCGCGGCGGCGGGATCGGCACGAAGTACGCGCTCTTGCGGCGTCCCACGACCACCTCGTCGGTGATGCCATCGTCGCTGAACCGGAAATGGCGGCTCGGCTCGGCGTACGGGGTGTTGAGGACAGGGTTGTCGATGACGGTGTCGGGCATGGGCGTGGCTCGCATGCGTCGGCGCGGTGAGCGCGGGACGGTAGCGGCGTTCGGCGGCGCGGGCAAGCGAGTGAACCCCTGGCTTATTCGCTGGCGTCCGCACGCAGACCGAGCGCGGTTTGGCTGCCGAAGACATCAAACTCACCCGAAGGGAGCGCAGTTGCCACTTGGGGCAGGTCTGGGCCTGCCCCGCTTCCGTGGACGGTTAACAACTTGCGCGGAAAGCGTTGAAGAACACTCGTTCTAGCGATAGAACCTCCTGGGATTGCAGGTCGGCTTGGGTAACGGTGGGTGTTGAGAGGCGCAGCACACGGTATGTGAAGGGTCGAGCAGGGTGGCCGGATGTAGGTGATGTCGGCGACCCACAGTCGGTTGGGTCGATCGGCGCTGAAGTCCCGCTGGACGAGGTCCGGCGCCGCGGTGGCGTTCGGATTGGAGCGTGTCGTGGAGGGCGCGCAGACGCCCTCATACCATGCGATCGCCCACCGAAGGATCGCTTCGCCCGAACCCCCTCGCGCCCACTACCGTCACCGCGCCCCCCCGCCCACCACCCGCCCCGGCGCCCCCACCGTCAACACCACCCGCCGCCCCGTCCCCGCCCCCGCCACAAACCGCGCGTCCGCCCGCAGCCCCGCCACCCACACGATCGTCCCCCCCGCCACGATGATCGGCCACCCGTCCCGCTCCGCCGCCGGCACCTTGGCGTCCACGAACAAGTCCTGCAGCCGCTTGTGCCCCGTGCCCATCCCCGCCAGCGGCAGCTGATCGCCCGGCAGCCGCCCCCGCGCCGCCAGCGGCCCGCGGATCACGTCGCCGTCGATCACGATGCGCCACGGATCACCGCCCCGGCCGCCGCCGATCACGTCGCCGACCGCACCCCCGATCGCGCCCGCAACGCCGCCGCCGATCGTTCCGCCGCCGGCGCCGCGCCCCTCGTCGACCACCGCGCTCACGGACCAGCCGCCGGGCAGGCGCGTCTCCCCGGGCACCGCCAGCGGCACCGGCTCCGGGCCGAGGCGCGGCGGCGGGATGGCGGTTCGCTCGGGGCTGAACGTCGTCGTGGCGGGCGTGACGGTCAGGCGGATGCGACCGGGGAGCGACAGCACGGCGCGCTCGCGACCGCGCCCGACGGCGGCCGCCCCGAC
>JBDTSC010000224.1:0-6261 GCA_039931375.1 Ardenticatenales bacterium | reverse complement strand
TGATCGCCGCTGCCCATGTCACCCTTTGGCCCGTACCCGAGACCCTCGCACTCCGGGCCGCTGAGATCGTCGGAACCCACCGTATCCGCGGCTGCGACGCTGTCTACGTCGCCCTGGCCGAACAGTTGGGCGAGCCGCTGGTGACGCTGGACAACGAGCAACTGGCTCGCGGTGGCTCCCTGGTGGTCACCCTGCGCCCGGGTGAGCCCACGGACCCGCGGGGCAGCCGCCCCGGTTGACCCGCCGTACACCGCGAGAAAACACCCGCCACTTGAAAGCCCACGAAGTCGACAAAGCCCTCCACCAGAAGTTCGTCACCGAGGACCACCGACTGGTCTTCTGGCACGACACCGCCGGCGAGTTCGCCGACTACGTCACGTCGCCGCTGCCGGATGAACTGTCCGACGTACACGTCCTCGACCTCGCACACGTCGGCGGCCTCTCCGCCAAGCTGCGCCTGGAGATCGAGGACCCCGCCGGCAAGTACCTCGTTTACCGCCGCGGCCCGGCGGCGCCGGCCGAGGAAGACTGGCTCCTGGACATCCGGCTCTACAGCGCCCAGTTCCACGCCGACGTCGCCAGCATCTGGCTGCAGGAACTGGGCCTCACCGGCTTGTACCTGCGCGACCACCTCAAGGCGCGATCCGTCTTCCTGGGCAGCCAGGATCGCCGCCGCAAGCTTTCCCGCCTCGTCGCGCCGGGCGACGACGAAGCGGCGATCGACCTGAAGATGATGGCCGTCCTTGCCGGCAGCCAACTGGCCGACCCCTTCGCGGTACTGCGCACGTTGTGCCACGGCCACTTCCAGGACGGTCACTTCGCGCTGGAGACCGAACCGGAGACGCTGGAGTCGTTCGGCAAGATGGCGCTGGACGAACCGTTCTGGACGCTCATGGCGCGCGAGTTCGGCTATCGGGCGGATCCACCCACCCTGGCCGGGCTCCTGCGCCGGCTCCTGGTGTCCGAACTGCTCCAGCAGCTCGACGGCGCCCGGATCAGCGCGCTGACCCAGTTCGACCTGCCGACGGACGGGTGCCGCAACGCCGTCGTGTTCCTCACCCAGTGGCGCGACTCCAGCGGCATGGCGAACAGCTACGACGCCGCCGCCGACGCCGTCGCCGACGAGCTGAAGATCGGAGCACTCCTCGCCGATCTCCCACTCTCCAACCTCAAGGACGTCCAGACATTTTGGGATGCCGAGCAGCGTGTCTTGTCGTTGCTCAAGGCGCGCGTGTTGGAAGACACGCAAGCGGTCGATGTCGCGGCGATCACCGCGCTGGCCCGCGACCGACAGGCCGGGCACTGGCTCGGCGGACCGGGGAGCGACGCACCCGAGCGGCGCGCGATGCGGGAGGCCTACGACGCCGTCGGCGCCGCGGCCGAACTGTTCGCCCTGCAGGCGGCGCATCGCCTGGAGCGCACGTTCGAGACGCCCGCGGCGTTGCTCGGGGAGTATCGCGAGCGTCTGTATCGATTCGACCGACAGGTGCGCCACTTCTGGACGAAAGCGCGGCCCGCCATGGCGCTGGGCTGGGATCTGCTCAAGACCCTCGCCGACGCCGTCGAACGCACGTACGACCAGGGCTTCCTGCAGCCGCTGGGCGTCGAGTGGAGCCGGATGCTCGATGAAGGCTTCCTGGCCACCTGGTCCGTGGACGGTCTCCCGGCGGAGCAGAACTTCTACGCCGACCAGATCGAACCCCACCTGCGGGCTGCCGATCGAAGGCGCGCGTTCGTGATCATCAGCGACGCCTTCCGCTACGAAGCCGCCACGGAGCTCACGGAGGAGTTGAACGGCCGCTACCGGATGAACGCCGAACTCGGCGCCATGCTAGGCGTCCTGCCGTCGTACACGGCGCTCGGAATGGCCAGCCTCTTGCCCCATCGGACGATTGGCTTCGATGACGCCGGGCATGTACTCGTGGACGACAAGCCTTCGTCCGGCACCGACGCACGCAACAAGCAGCTCGGGACCGTGAAGGGCATGGCCTGCCAGGCGAAGGACCTCCTGGTCCTGAAGGTGGACGAGGCGCGCGCGTTCACGGAGGGCCACCGCGTCGTCTACATCTACCACAACGTCATCGACTCGCGCGGCGACAGCGCGAGCACGGAGGGGGAGACGTTCGAGGCGGTGGCCGACTGCATCCGCGAGCTTCTCGAGCTGGTCCAGTTCTGCGTGAACAGACTGAACGCCGCCAAGGTCTGGATCACGGCCGATCACGGCTTCCTCTTTCAGCACGTCGCGCCCAGCGCCACGGACAAGAGCGCGCTCAGCTACAAGCCGGACCATGCAGTCATCGCGAAGAAGCGCTACGTCCTCGGCCGCGCGCTGGGAACGGTGCCCCAAGCGCATCACGGCTCGACCGCCGTGACCGCCGGCACCGCGGACGGCATGGAGTTCTGGGTGCCACGCGGGACGAATCGCTTCCACTTCGTGGGCGGGGCGCGCTACGTCCACGGCGGCGCGATGCCCCAGGAAGTGCTCGTGCCCGTCGTGACCGTCACGCAGCTGCGCGGCAAAGAGCAGGAACGCAGCCGCATAGAGAAGGTGGGCGTGCAAGTCCTGGGCACCCGGCATCGGATCACGACGCCCGTGTACCGATTCGAGCTCATCCAGACCGAGGCCGTCGCCGACCGCCGCAAGGCCCTCACCGTGCGGGCGGCCGTCTACGAGGACGACCAACCGGTGACATCCATCGAAACCGTAACGTTCGACAGCGCGTCGGACAGCCTGGCCGAGCGCCAGAAATCGGTTCGACTGGAGCTGCGAACGGGGTCGTTCGACAAGGCCGCCGCCTACCGACTGATCTTGCACGACACCGAGACGGACGCCGAGGTGTTGGCCGTTGACGTCGTGATCGACAGGAGCTTTGAGCGTGACTTCTGATCCCGTCGCCGCCATGGGCGACCTCGATCGACTCCTCAACGAGCACTTCGCCGGCAAGATCGTCCGCAAGGACCTGACCAAGCTGGTGAAGGAGGGCGCGAACGTTCCGGTCTTCGTGCTGGAGTACCTGCTCGGCAGCTACTGCTCATCGCCGGACGAGGCGGTGGTCGCCGAGGGGCTCCAAACGGTCAAGAGCGTGTTGGCGGACAACTTCGTGCGCGCCGATGAGGCCGAGAAGATCAAGTCGCTGATCCGCGAGCGGGGCAGCTACAAGGTCATCGACAAGATCAGCGTCGTCCTCAACGAGCGGCGCGACCAGTACGAAGCCCAGCTGCTCAGCCTCGGCATCCAGGGCGTCGTGGTCCCCACCGCGACCGTGAAAGAGTACGAAAAGCTCCTGGTGGGCGGCATGTGGGCGCTCGTCACGCTGGAGTACTTCTTCGAGGAGGGACAGAAGGGCTCGGCCTTCTCCGTCCGGCAGCTGAAGCCCATCCAGATGCCGGGCATGGACATGGACGAACTGCGCGAGGGCCGGCGGCGCTTCACGGCCGAGCAGTGGCTGGACGTGCTGCTGCGATCCTCGGGCATGGAGCCGACAACGCTCGACAAGCGCGTCAAGTGGCACATGCTGGCGCGCATGATCCCGTTCGTCGAGAACAACTACAACATGTGCGAGCTCGGGCCACGCGGCACCGGCAAGAGCCACATCTACAAGGAGATCAGCCCGAACAGCATCCTCATCTCCGGCGGCCAGACCACGGTCGCCAACCTGTTCTACAACATGGCCCGGCGCCAGATCGGGCTCGTGGGCGTGTGGGACGTCGTGGCTTTCGACGAGGTGGCGGGCATCCACTTCAAGGACCACGACGGCGTCCAGATCATGAAGGACTACATGGCGTCCGGCTCGTTTGCCCGCGGCCGGGACTCGCTGAACGCGTCGGCGGCCATGGTCTTCGTGGGCAACATCGACAACGTCGCCACGCTGCTGAAGACCAGCCACCTTCTCTCGCCCTTCCCCGAGGCGATGATCGACGCCGCGTTCTTTGACCGCTTCCACGCCTACATCCCCGGCTGGGAGATCCCAAAAATGCGGCCCGAGTACTTCACGAACCAGTATGGGTTCATCGTCGACTACCTGGCCGAGATCTTCCGCGAGATGCGCAAGTACACGTTCGGCGACGCGATCAGCAAGTACTTTACGCTCGGGCGCGACCTGAACCAACGCGACACGATCGCGGTCAAGCACACCGTGTCCGGGCTGCTCAAGCTCCTCTACCCGCACGAGGAATATGACAAGGAGGCGGTGCGCGAGTGCCTCGAGTACGCTCTTGAGGCTCGGCGCCGCGTCAAGGAGCAGTTGAAGCGGATCGGCGGCATGGAGTTCTTCGACGTCCACTTCAGCTACATCGACCTGGAGACGAGCGAGGAGAAGTTCGTCCTCGTGAAGGAGGAGAGCGGCGGAGCGCTGATCCCGGACGGCCCGCTCAGCCCCGGCGCCCTCTACACCGTCGCCCGCGGCAGCGGTGGGCACCTGGGCCTGTACCGCCTGGAGACCCAGATCACCGGCGGCAGCGGCCAGATGAAGCTGTCGGGGCTTGGCTCGAACATGGCGGCCAAAGAGTCGGTGAAGGTCGGCTTCGACTACTTCCTCGCCAACGCTAGGCAACTCCAAGCGTCGCTGAAGCCGGGCGACCACAACTACCACCTGCACGTCGTCGAGGCCCACAACACCGGACCGTCCGCCGCGCTGACGATGGCCGGCTACGTCGCGCTCGCGTCCGCCCTGCTGGCGAGGCCCCTCGAAGCGCAGATGGTGGTGCTCGGCAGCATGAGCCTTGGCGGCAGCATCGTGCCGGTGGAGAACCTCGCGGAGTCGCTGCAGGTGGCCGCCGATGCAGGCGCGAAGCGGCTACTCCTGCCGATGGCCAGCGTCTCCGACATTCCCACCGTCCCAGGGGAGCTGTTCGCGAAGTTTCAGACGAGCTTCTATGCTGATCCGCGGGATGCGGTGTTCAAGGCGTTGGGGGTGCAGTGAGAACGCCCTCCATCGCGGCGAACCGGATCCATGCCTCACACCTGGCTTGCCATCGGTCACACGGTCCGATCGCCCGCGAACCGCAATCTGGGTGGAACACCATCGCCGCAAGGCTCGGCAAGACCGGCCGCACCGAATTGACTGCATCGGAGATGGTCGCGGAACAGCGACGGACCCTCCGAAGGCGCTGCTGGTCGTCGTCGACGCCTTCCGGCGGCACCATCGAGTCCAGGGTTCCTTGGCTGGCTCTCTAGCGGCCGTACACCTCGATCCGCATCACGCTCGCCCGTCGCCCAACATCCCTAGGCGTCCGTTGCGTACCCGACCCCGACGTCGATCCGGACGTCGATGACGGGGTCGACAGCGATCGTGACCCCCGGCGCGCATCCCCGCCCGCGAGGCGCATCGCAATCCCCGCCGCGATATCGCCGCCCCACAACTCCACCGCGGCCCCATCTTCGGCGCCAACGCGCAACCAGCACATCTCACCCGCCCGCACATCCCCATCGACGTCCACGCGCACCCACACCGGCCGCGCCCGCGCCTCCCCGTACCACGGCCGCGCCCGCGTCTCCGCGACGCGAACGACCGCCCGGCCGGCGATCTCGCCAACGCCAGGATCAGCGCTGATCGCAAGGCCCGCCGCATCGCCCGCCGCATCGCCCGCCGCATCGCCAAGCCCAACGCCCGCCGCATCGCCAACCCAATTGCCCGCCCCGCCCTTAGACCCGTCCCGCGTCACCGTGAGCTCAAGCACCCCCGCCGCCCGCACCAGCACCGGCAGCTCCACCCGCGCCAACCCGTCGTGCTCCGCGACGAACGGCTGCGTGGCCGCGTCTCCCGCGCGCACCGTCGCAATGATCCGCCACGGCGCAGGCAGATGCCGCACGACCACGACCCCCGGCTCCGGTGCCACCGCGGCGTAGGCGCGCGGCAGCACAACCCCCAGCGCAGCCCCGTGCGACAGGACGACGGCCACGATCGCAAGGCCGCCCACCGCCTGGCGCCAGCGTTCCCGCGGCAGCGCCTCCCAGCCCGCCACGAGCAGCATCGCCATGGCGGGCAGCGCCGGCAGCAACAGACGCCCCTGCGGCTGCGGGTCCGAGAGCGCGCTCACCCCGAACGCGATCGCCGACGCCGCCACGAGCGCGATCGCGCCGAGAAGCGCGGCGGCTCCGCCGGGCGCTTGGCCGTATCGCCGTCGGCGGACCGCGAGCGGAAGGCCGACGACCACAGCAACGCCTGCGACAACACCGACCGGAATCAGCAACACCGGCGGCAGGTCGACGTTCGCCCAACCGAAGCGCGCCCACAGGCTGGCGAGCGTGTCGGCGAGGAA
>JBDTSC010000223.1:0-6296 GCA_039931375.1 Ardenticatenales bacterium | reverse complement strand
CTCATACAGCCGGATCGCCGCCGCGTTGTCCGTGTAGACGTCCAGTTCGATCCGCCCGAGGTTCAGCCAGTTGTCGGCCAGGTCGATCGCCGCCGCCATCAGGGCCGTCCCGACGCCGCGGCCCTGCCAATCGTCGCGCACGGCCATCCCGATCTGGCCGACATGCCGCCGGCGCGGGTGGTTGGGGAACGTGTGCAGCCCGAGGTTGCCGACAACCTCGCCGTCGATGCATGCCACGAGGTGGTACGAGCCGTCCGTCGGGTCCGCGAGGCGCTTGCGCCACGTCTCGGCGGACGGATAGGGCAGCTGGAGCGTGCCGCCGTACGCCTTCGGGCCGGCGTAGACCGCGGCCAGCGCGTCGGCATCGGCGGGGGCGGCGCGGCGGACGGTGATCGCGGGAGGTGTGCGAGGATCTTCCATCGTTGCTACACTGTAGCCATCACGGGGCCGCCGTCAACCTCTCCACGGGTCGCCAGAACAGGCGGCCCGTGATCGTTTGCCGCTGAGGATGACGTCGCCGCCGTCGCCGCCGTCGCCAACGGCGCCGACGGCGCGGTGGCGGTCCGCACGACGCGCCGTGTTGCGCCACGCTTGCACAGGAACGGACGCCATGAGCGATCCATCGCAATCTTCGACGCCAGCCGAGGCGTCGACACCCTCAACCACCGCCCCGTACTACATCTCCACCGCCATCCCGTACGTCAACGGCCGCCCGCACATGGGCCACGCCCTCGAGTACATCGAGACGGACGCCTTCGCGCGCTTCCAGCGGCTGCGCGGGCGGGACGTGCGCTTTCAGACGGGCTCGGACGAGAACAGCCTGAAGAACGTGCAGGCCGCGGAGAAGGAGGGCGTTTCGACGGCCGATCTGGTCGAGCGGAACGCGCAGTACTTCGTCGACCTGCGCGAGGGGCTGGGCCTGTCGTTCGACGACTTCATCCGCACGAGCGCCGAGCCGCTGCACGCCGCGGGCGCCGGCAAGCTATGGCGGGCGTGCGCGGCGCGCGGCGACCTGTACCGCAAGACGTACGAGGGGCTGTACTGCGTCGGCTGCGAGCAGTTCTACGCGCCGGACGAACTCGTGGACGGCCGCTGCCCGGAGCACGGGACGGTGCCGGAGCGGGTCGAGGAGGAGAACTGGTTCTTCCGGCTGTCCCGCTACCAGGCCGACCTCGAGCGCCTGATCGAGAGCGACGAGCTGCGCGTCAGCCCCGCGACGCGCAAGAACGAGGTCCTCAGCTTCGTCCGCCGCGGCCTGGACGATTTCAGCGTCAGCCGCTCCGAGGCGCGCGCCAAAGGCTGGGGCATCCGCGTGCCGGACGACCCGGGCCAGGTGATGTACGTCTGGGTCGACGCGCTCTCGAACTACATCACCGCGCTGGACTACGCGAACGAGGGCCCGGCGTATCGCAGGTGGTGGCTCGAAGGCCCCGACCGCGTCCACGTGATCGGCAAGGGGATCATCCGCTTCCACGCCGTCTACTGGCCCGCGCTGCTCCTGTCCGCCGGCGTCCCGCTGCCGACGGAGATCTTCGTCCACGGGTACGTCACGACCGGCGGCTCGAAGATGTCCAAGTCCCTGGGCAACGTCCTCGACCCGGTCGAGCTGGCGGCCGAATACGGCATCGACGCCCTGCGCTACTACCTCCTGCGCCACATCCGCTCCACCGAGGACGGTGACTTCACGCTGCCACGGTTCGTCGCCGCCCACAACGCGGACCTGGCCGATCAGCTGGGCAACCTGCTGCGCCGTACGACGAACATGACGAACCGCTACTTCGGCGGCCTCGTCCCGACGCCCATCGACGGCGCCCTGGAGGCCGAGGCCGCGCCGCTCGTCGAAGCGGCCGTGTCGCTGGGCGACCGCGTCGCCGCCGCGATGCAGGACTACCTGCCGCACGAAGCCCTCGACGCCGTCTGGCAGGTGCTGGCCGAAGCGAACCGCTTCCTCGTCGTCGTCGAGCCCTGGCAGGTGGCCAAGCGCCGCGCCGAGCCGGCCGAGGAGGCGCGCCTGGCGACGTGCCTCTACGACGTCGCCGAGGCGCTCCGCCTGGTCGCGTTCGCGCTGCAGCCCTTCCTGCCGACGACGGCCGACGCGGTGGCCCGCCAGCTCGGCCTGGCCGACGCGCGCGGCGGCGACGATTGGGCCGCGGGGACGGCGTGGGGCCGGCTGGCGCCGGGGACGGCGGTGGCGGAGGGGGCGGTGTTGTTCCCGAAGTTCGAGGTGCCGGTGGGGGAGGACGAGGCGACGGGGTAGCCGGGAGGCGAGGATCGTCGCGGGGCGGCGCCGGCGATCCTCGCTGCTTCCCCAACCCGCCCGCACAAGCCTACCCTTCGGCCGCGCGTCGAATCGCGCCCAACCGCACGCCCGGCGCCGACCGCGCCACCGGAGGCCCCATGCGCTTGTTCGCATCCGCCGACGCCCGCCCCGCCCGAACGGTGTTCGCGCTGGCCGCACTCGCCCTTGTCGCCCGCGCCGCCGTTCTAGCCCCACCGCTCCACGCCGCGACCGACGCTGGCGACGCCCCACGCGGCGCGTCGATAGCCGCCCACCTCGCGTCCGCCTCGCAAACCGCCCTCGAGCCCTACGCCCGCATCGACCAGTGGCCGCTGCGGCAGGCCGGGGCGCAGGGGATCTTTCAGAATGCCGTCTCGCTGGACGTCGCCCAGGATGGGCGGGTGTACATCGCGGACGCGGGCGCGGGCGGGATCCACACGATGCTGCCGGGCGGCGCGTTCCTGCCGCCGTTCGGGGCGACGGGCGACGGGGCGGCGCGGCTGGGCGGGGTTGGGCGGATCGCGATCGATCAGGCGGCGGGACGGTTGTACGTGGTCGACACGGGCATTCGCCGCGTCGTCGTGTTCGACCTGGACGGCGGCTACGTGGCGGAGTGGAAGGGGATCGACGGCGCGGCGATCGCGGTCGGGCCGGACGGGCGGGTGTACGTGGCGGACCGGGAGAAGAACGCGATCGCGGTCTTCGACGCCGGCGGCCAGCGCCTGTTCGACTTCGGCCAGCTTGGCACCGCCGACGGGCAGTTCAGCCTGATGAGCGACGTCAGCGTCAGCCCGGACGGCAAGACGATCGCCGTCGGCGACCTCAACCTGCTGCGCGTGCAGCTGTTCGACCTGGCCGCGGACGGCGCCGTGTTGCGCAAGGTCTATATGCTCAACGCGCCCAAGTTCAGCCCGCCGGCCGCCGGCCCGCCGTTCAACCAGTGCCGCGCCGGCATCGTGTACGCCCTGGGCGGCGACACGGTGTGGGTGGGCGACGGGACGGGCGCGTGCGTGCTGCGCGCGGACGGGTTCGACTACGCGATCGCCACGAGCGCGGCCGGGAGCACGATCTGCAAGCAGACGGTGCGCCTGCCGCGCATCCGCTTCGACACCGGCCAGTACTACGCCATCGCCGCCTACGACCCGAACGTCGGCCCGTGCTACAGCGCGCGGCGCGGCAAGGACACGCGCGTGCCGACGACGCCGGCGGTGATCCAGTACCGCGACATCGACCTCAGCGCGCCGCTGTCGATCAACCTCACGAACCGGGATGCCCGCGACGACGGCGGCCTGGTCGCGCCGTGGTTCGTGAGCGCGCCGGCGCCGGGGCAGGTGTTCGTCCTGGACAACACGCGCTACAGCCGCCTGTTCGCACCGGACGGCGCCGGCCACGGCACCGTCGCGCTCACGACGCGGCAGACGGGCGGCGTCACGTTCCGCTACACCGTCGAGCGGGCGGACGGGACCGGGACCGAGGGCGAGATCTTCGGCTACTATCGCAAGGAGCGCCGCGGCAAGCAGGGCGGCACCGAGAACGATCGGCCGACGCCGACGCCCGAGGGCGCATCCGCGACGCCGACGCCCGAGGCCGGGTCCGTCTGGATCGAAGAGGAGCACGGCGTCGGCCGCTTCAAGAGCGAGACGGTGCGGGAGTACGGCCAGGACGTGCAGGTGGTCGATCCGATCTGGACGCAGCGCTTCACGACGCCGTCGCTGGAGCGCAGCCGGGACCTGGGCAGCGCGAACAAGACGTTCCTCCAGGTCATCGACGTGGCCTATCACGACCCGTCCGACGCCGTGTACGCGCTGGCCTACGAGCGCCAGCCGACGCGCAAGCTGGACGACGCGAAGATCGTCCTCACCCACGCGGACGGCACGCCCCGCCAGCCGGAGTGGGACCTGCCGGACGACACCGTCACGAGCTTCGCCGTCAACCCGTACATCGACCTATCCGTCGGCCCGGACGGGCGCGTCTACGCATTGGACGATTACCGCGACGTCGCCGTCGCGTTCGACCCGGATGGCACGCGGCGGCCCGACATCCCGGTCGCGCCGGACGTCAAGGCGATCGCCGGCGGCGCGGACGGCGTGCTGTTCGGTCTACGCGAGAGCGGCTACGTGGAGCGCTACGCGCCGGACGGCGCCGTCACCGCCCGCTTCGATGGCCGCCCGTTCGCCACCGCGGACCCCGAGACGCTGTCCGCCATCGCCGCCGACGAGACGGGCCGCGTGTATGTGGCGGACGCGCTGTCCAGCGTCGTGTCGGTGTTCTTCCCGGCCCCGCCCGGCAGCCCCGACCTGCCCGTGCCCGCCGACGCGACGTGCACCGTCGTGGGCGACAAGACCGCCGGCCCGGCACGGGTCAACCTGGGCGATGCCACGGACCTCACGATGTCCCTGGACGGCGTGTGCGGCATCGGCGAGGAGCCGACGGACGTGATGCTCGTGGTGGTGCAGTACCCCGACCTCCTCACGCCCGACCCGGCGGAGCGGACGATCAAGGAGCTGCGGCGCCTCGTTTCGCGGCTCGACCTGCGGCAGCACCGGCTCGGCATCGTCAGCTATTTCCGGGACGCCGAGCTCGAGCTGCCCTTGACGCAGGACAAGGCCAAGGCCCTGGCCGCCATCCAGAAGGTCAGCCGCAAGTGGCCGCCGACGTGCTACATCTACGGCGACTACGCCGGCTGCCGGAACACCTTCCCGGTGCTGCGCGAGGGCCTGAAGCTCGGCCAGGCGTCCTTCGACGCCGCCTCCCAGCGCCGGCGCGTCCTGTTGGTCTACCACCCGGATTATTGCAGCCGCGACTTCGAGTACCGCGACGGCGATTGCCGCGGCTACGCGCCGGCCGAGGACGCCGCCAAGCAGATCCGCGACGCGGGCACGCAGATCGTCGTCTACGACGGCAACCGGACGTTCTGGCGCCGCAACCGCCTGAACGGCACGCGCTACCAGAACGACGCCCAGCCGCTCGCCTCGAGCGACGCCGACATCGTCCTGGACTACGCCGCCGCGCAGCACCGGATGGTCCGCTACCACGTGCCGGCTGAGCTGGCGACGGGCGTCCACATCCTCGACACGCTGCCCGCCAACATGCGCCTCGTCGCCGGCAGCCCGTCCACGGGCGCCGTCGTCGCCGGGGCCGACGTGAGCTGGGACGTCGGCTCGCTGGCGTATAGCCGCGCCACGTTCACGCTGTCCGTCGTCCCGCAGGCGCTGGGGCGATGGCCGACGAACGTCGAGGCGCACGCCGATTATGTCGACGGCTGGGGCCATCCGGGCCGCGTCGTCTTCCCGATCCCGTTCGTCGACGTCGTCGCGCCGCCGACCGCGACGGCGACCGCCACGACCGCGCCCGAGCCGACCGCCACCACCCGCCCGCCGACGCCGACGGCCGTCCCGCGCCCGATCTACCTGCCGCTGTCCTTGCGCGAACGCTGCGACCTTGAGGCCAAACCGCTGGACGTCGCGCTCGCCATCGACGCCTCGGCCAGCATGGCCGGCGCCAAGATCGCCGCCGCCAAAGCCGCCGCCCACACGTTCGCCTCGGTGGTCACGATGCCGACGGACCACGTGGCGGTGATCGCGTTCAACGAGACGGCGACGGTCCACATCGGCCTGTCGGGCGATCGGGCGGCCGTCGATGGCGCGATCGACGCGATCGCGCTGTCCCCCGGCACGCGGATCGACGCCGGCCTGGCCGCCGCGCGCGCCGAGCTGAACGGCGCGGCCGCCCGCCCGACGGCGACGCACGTCATCGCCCTGCTCACGGACGGCCGCCAGGAAGCCGGCCCCGAACAGGCCGAGGCGGAGGCCGCCGCCGCCCGCGCCGACGGCGCCCGCATCTTCACGATCGGCCTGGGCGACGACGTCGATGTCGACGTCGCGTTCCTGACCCGCCTGGCCGGCGCGACCGGCCGCTTCTATGCGGCGCCGACGCCCGCGGAGCTCGAGGGGATCTACACGGCGCTGGCGGCGGAGGCGCGGACATGCGGGAAGGAGGCGTTCTGGGGGGGGCGCTA
>JBDTSC010000222.1:0-6297 GCA_039931375.1 Ardenticatenales bacterium | reverse complement strand
GCGTGCCAGCAGGAGGCCAGCACGGCCCGCGCGAACTGCATGAAGGAGTGCGCGCGGCCGACGGCGGTGCCGTCGTGTGAAGATCGCTGCCGGGTGTACGGCGAGGCGGTCTTCAAAGCGTGCATCGCGTCCGGCAGGGGCGAGGAAGTTTGCCACCAGGAAGCGAACACCGCGCGCGAGAACTGCCTTAAGGAGTGCCCGAAGCCTGCGGCGTCCGCGACGCCGACGCCGCACGACATGACGTGCGAGCAGCGCTGTCAAGCGCGGTTTGAAGAAGTGTACAAGGCGTGCATCGCCGCGGGCCGCGGGCCGGACGCGTGCGAGAACGAGGCGCGGACCGCGCGCGAGGCGTGCATGCGTGAGTGCCCGCATCCGGACGCGACGGCGACGCCCAAGCCGGCGGAGCCGACGTGCGAGCAGCGCTGTCAGACGCGATTCAACGAAGTCTACAAAGCGTGCCGTGACCGGGGCGGCGAGGATGGCCCGTGCGAGGTCGAGGCGCGCGCGGCGCGAGAGGCGTGCATGAAGGAGTGCCCGCGCCCGGATGCGACGGCAACGCCGACACCCAGGCACGAGGAGCCGACGTGCGAGCAGCGGTGCAAGGCGGGCTACGACGCGGTCTACAAGGCGTGCATCGCCGCCGGTCGCGGCGCGGATGCGTGCGAGCGTGAGGCTAAGACGGCCTATGAGGCGTGCGCCAAGGAGTGCCCGCGTCAGGACGCGACGGCGACGCCCAGGCCGTCAGAACCCACATGCGAGCAGCGCTGTCGGGCGCGCTATGAAGAGGTCTATAAGGCCTGCATCGCCGCCGGACGAGGCGCCGACGCGTGTGCGCAGGAGGCCAAGACGGCCTATGAGGCGTGCGCCAAGGCGTGCCCGCACCCGGACGCGACGCCGACGCCAAAGCGCGAGGAGCCGACGTGCGAGCAACGGTGCAAGGCACGGTACGATGAGGTCTACAAGGCGTGCATCGCGGCCGGCCGCGGCGCCGACGCATGCGAGCGCGAAGCCAAGACGGCGTACGAGGCGTGCACCAAGGAGTGCCCGCATCCGGACGCCACGCGGACGTCGCAGCCGCTGTCATGCGAGGGCCGCTGCAAGGAGCGGGCGCAGGCGGAGTTCCAGGCGTGCCGCAACCTCGGCGGAGACGAGAAGACGTGCTCGGAGCGCGCCAACGCTGTCCTCCAGCGGTGCCTTGACGGCTGCCCCAAGCCCACGCCGGCGCCCGAGGGTTGCCGCGGGCGTTGCAACGCCAAGGCCGAGCTGGTCTACAAAGCATGCCTCGAGCGCGGGGCAGGCGACGAAGCGTGCACCGAAGAGAAGACCAAGGCGTTCAACGAGTGCTTCGCCGCCTGCGAGCACCCGACGGAATCGTGCGAATCCGGCTGCAAGCGCCGCGCCGAGGACCTCTACAAGCAGTGCGTCGCGGATGGCCACGACGAGTCCGCGTGCCGGGAGCGGATGCGGAGCGCATTGGACGTGTGTCTGACGGGCTGTCCCAAGCCCGTGCCCGTCGACTGCCAGGACCGCTGCGCTCAGACCGCGCGCGAACTGCTGGCCAAGTGCCTTGCGGATGGCGGCGGGCAGGACGCCTGCGAAGCGCGTGCGCGGGCTTCGTATGACGCGTGCGTGCAGCACTGCGATCGGCCGATCGTGCCGGCGCCCATCCAGGACTGCAGCACGAAGTGCGCGCGCAGCGGCGCCGCCGTGTTCCAGCGCTGTGTCGCGGACGGCGGCACGGTCGAGTCGTGCACCGAGCGGATGGCGCAGGAGATCCAGCGCTGCTTAACAGAATGCCTCCGCCCGAACCTGGCGCCGGGCGTGCCGCCAACACCGGCGATCCGCCAGACGCCATAGGAATCGCCGTGCGGTCCTGAACGGCCGCCTCGACCTGCCGATCCAGCGGCCGCCCGGCCTTCACGCCGGGCGGCCGCTTCGTGCGTCTCCTTGCCGTCGGGGACCGTGTAGGCGGATCGCCTGCCCCGCCACAGGCCGGTCGTGGTACGATTCGCCCGGAGGTGGCGGCGAATCGTTCTATCGCGTCGCACCCGCGCATCGAACCGAGAAGGAGCCATCGTGAACCGCCAACTCCCCAGCCGCAACAACGTCGATCCCGCCACCACCTGGGACGTCGGCAGCGTCTTTCCGGATCGCGCGTCGTGGGAGGCGGTGGTCGAGGCCGTGGAGGCCGCCCTGCCCAGCCTCGCGGCGCACGCTTCCAAGTTGGCGAACGGCTCGGCGTCCTTGCTGGCCTGCATCGACGACATCGAGGCCCTGTCCAAGAAGTTCGAGCGCGCGTACCTGTACGCGAGCATGTTCGCCGCCGTGGATGCCACGGACCAGGACGGCCTGGCGATGGTCGATCGGATGCGCGTGCTCGGCGCTCGGTTTGCGGCGGCCACGGCGTTCTACGATCCGGCCGTGCTCGGCATCGGCGCCGCGACGTTGGCCGATTGGGTGGCCGAGGAAACGGGGCTTGCGCCGCACGCGCACAACTTCGATCGCCTCGAGCGGCGTCGTCCGCACGTTCGGTCAGGAGAGGTCGAGGCGATCTTCGGCGAGCTGACGGACCCGCTCCGCACCACGACGTCCGCGCACAGCATCCTGGCGAACGCCGAGCTGCGGTTCGCGCCCGCCGTCGGCACGGACGGCGCGACGCACGAGGTGGCGCAGGGCACGATCGGCGCCCTCGTGACGCACCCGGATCGCGCGGTGCGGCGGTCGGCCTACGAGAGCTACGCCGACGCCCACCTCGGGTTCAAGCGGACGATGGCGGCGTTGCAGGCGGCGGGCGTGAAGGGGGACGCGTTCATGGCCGCCCAGCGCGGCTATCCGTCCAGCATCGAGGCGGCGCTCGGCCGGACGCACATCCCGCGCGCCGTGTTCGACCAACTGATCGAGGCGTTCCGGGCCAACCTTCCGACGTGGCACCGATACTTCCGCTGGCGCCGGACGGTCCTCGGGCTGGACGAACTCCGTCCCTACGACATCAAGGCGCCGCTGACCACGGCGCCGCCGGTCGTGCCCTATCGGCAGGCGGTCGAGTGGATCATCGAGGGCATGCGCCCCCTGGGCGATGACTACGTCGCCGTGATGGCGGAAGGGCTGACGACGGGGCGGTGGGTCGATATCTACCCGAACGTCGGCAAGCGGTCCGGCGCGTTTTCCACGGGCGCCTACGACACCCATCCGTTCATCTTCATGAGCTACAACGACGATCTCTTCAGCCTCAGCACGCTGGCGCACGAGATCGGCCACTCCATGCACTCCTACTACTCGCGGCGCGACCAGCCGTACGCGACGGCCCGCTACGGCCTGTTCGCCGCCGAGGTGGCGTCGAACTTCAATCAGGCCCTCGTGCGCGGCTGGCTGCTCGAGCATCAGCCGGACCCGCTCTTTCAGCTGGCGTTGCTGGAGGAGGCCTTCAGCAACTTTCACCGCTACTTCTTCATCATGCCGACCCTC
Organism: Ardenticatenales bacterium; assembly: GCA_039931375.1. Lineage (GTDB taxonomy): Bacteria > Chloroflexota > Anaerolineae > Epilineales > Epilineaceae > Avedoeria. Next base: position 2,832 of record JBDTSC010000222.1, on the reverse strand, counting down.
GCCCGCTTCGAGCTCGCGCTGCACGAGCGGGCGGAGCGCGGCGCGGCGCTGAACGCGGACGTGATGAACGGCCTGCTCGCCGACCTCTACGAGGAAGGCTACGGCGGCGAGGTCGTCGTGGACCGCGAGCGCGAGGGTATCACGTGGGCCGAATTCCACACCCACCTTTACTCGAACTTCTACGTCTACCAGTACGCCACGGGCATCAGCGCCGCGAACGCGCTGGCGCACCGCGTGCTCGGCGGCGCGCCGGGCGCCGTCGGGGCCTATCGACGCTTCCTGTCCGCCGGCGGCTCGGACTACCCGCTGCCGCTCCTGGCGCGCGCCGGCGTCGACATGGCGTCGCGCGAGCCGGTGGACGTCGCGTTCGGCGTGCTGAGCGCGATGGTCGACCGCGTCGCGACGCTGGTGCCGGGGGTGCCGGTCTTCTCAGCGGCCACGCCGCCGGGATGAGCGCCCGGTGAGCGATGCCTCGGGCCGCCGTCTGTCGGCCACGCGAGGCGTGCGAGCGGCGATGAAGAGATCGTGAGAATGTGGCCCAAAGGGCTCGCGGCCGGCCTCTGGCAGCGGGCGCTGGTGCCATAATCTCCCCTCGATCCCACGACCTTCGCACCGTAGTTCCGTTCAGGAGACCGCCGATGGCCGAGCAAGACACCGTGTTCGATGGCGAGCGCGAGGCCGAACGACCGGCCGCCGCCGGATGGCCGCCCCACGCCTCAAGCGCCGGCGCCGTGCCGATGGCGCCCGCGCCGACCGCCGGCAACGACGACTACGGCCCGCTGCCCGTCGTCGACCGCGATCGCACCGCGGAGCTGCGCGACGTGGCCGCCGCGGTCCAGCGCGCCGGCGCGTTCGTCGAGCCGCTCGAGGCCGCGATCCGGCGCTACGTCGTCGGCCAGGACACGATGGTCGAGCGCGTGCTCATCGCCTTGCTGGCGGACGGCCACCTTCTCCTTGAGGGCGTGCCTGGCCTGGCCAAGACGCTCCTGGTGAAGACGGTCGCCGGCTGCCTGCACGCCGACTTCAGCCGCGTCCAGTTCACGCCCGACCTGCTGCCCGCCGACCTCGTCGGGACCCAGGTCTACAGCCCCCGGACGGCCGAGTTCAGCGTCCACAAAGGCCCCGTGTTCGCGAACATCGTCCTGGCGGACGAGATCAACCGAGCGCCGGCCAAGGTCCAGTCCGCGCTGCTCGAGGCGATGCAGGAACGGCAGGTCACGATCGGCGACGAGACGTTCAAGCTGCCCGAGCTGTTCCTGGTGCTGGCCACGCAGAACCCGATCGAGCAGGAGGGCACCTACCCGCTGCCCGAGGCGCAGGTCGACCGCTTCATGCTCAAGGTTGAGGTCACGTACCCGACCCGGCCCGACGAGCGGCGTCTGCTCGACCTCATGACGGGCGAGGCGTTGCCCCCGCCGGCCCCCGTTGTGCAGCCGGCTGACGTGTTGGCGGCGCGGGCGGTGGCGCGGCGGGTGTATGTGGACGATAAGATCAAGGAATACGTGCTCGATCTGGTCGGCGCGACGCGCGACCCGGCCGGCGCCGGCCTGAGTGATCTGGCGCCGCTCATCGAGTTCGGCGCGTCGCCGCGCGCCGGCATCTACCTCGTGGCCGCCGCTAGAGCCCACGCGTTCCTCCGCCAGCGGCCATACGTGACCCCGGACGACGTGAAGGCCCTCGCGCCGGATGTCCTGCGGCACCGCGTGATCCCGAGCTACGAGGCCGAGGCCGAGGGCGTCGGCGGCGGCGCGATCGTCCGCCGGATCCTCGAACGCGTCGACGTCCCGTAGCGGTCCGCACGATGCCGTTCTTCCGTCGCCGGGCCGCCGCACCGCCGCCCGAGCCAGCGCCGCTGTTGACGCCGGAGCTCATGCGCCAGATCCGGCGCATCGAGATCCGGACGCGCCACCTGGTCGACCAGAGCTTCGGCGGCGAGTACCACTCCGTCTTCAAAGGGCGCGGGATGGCGTTCGACGAGGTCCGGCCCTACCAGCCGGGCGACGAGGTGCGCACGATCGACTGGAACGTCACCGCCCGCACCGGCGAGCCGTACGTGAAGCGCTTCGTTGAAGAGCGCGAGCTGACGGTCCTGTTGGTCGTGGACGTCAGCGGCTCGTTCGACGTCGGCTCGCGCGGCCGCTTCAAGCGCGACCTGGCCGCCGAGCTGGGCGCCGTGCTGGCGTTCGCGGCGACCACGAACCACGACCGCGTCGGGCTGATCCTGTTCTCCGACCGGATCGAGTGCCTCGTCCCGCCCCGCAAGGGCCGCCGCCACGTCCTGCGGCTCGTGCGCGAGCTCCTGGCGACGAAGCCGACGGGTCGCGGCACGAACCTTCGGCTGGCGCTGGACACCGCGAACCGGGTCCTCGCGCGGCGCGGCATCCTTTTTCTGATCAGCGACTTCCAGAGCGATCCCGCCCGCTACCGCAACGTTCTGGCTGCGACGCGCCGGCGCCACGACCTCGTCGCCGTCGAGTTGACGGATCCGTTGGACGCCGCGATTCCCGCCGTCGGGCTACTGCGGCTCGAGGACGCGGAGAGCGGCGCGATCCTCACCGCCGATACGGACAGCAAACGCTGGCGCCAGGCCCACGCAGCCGCCAAGGCGGCCCACGCCGCCGCCCTCACGTCCGCGCTGCGGGACAGCGGCGTCGAGCGCGTGTCCGTCTCGACGGACGCGGACTACGCGCCGGCCCTGGCCTCGTTCTTCCAGCGCCGCGCCCGAACGCGCATGCGCGGCGGCCGCCGCCGGCCGGCGGCGTGATGATGCGCCGCGCCCGACCGACGCGCCGCCCGCGTCCCTTTGAACGATCCAACGCGCGCGCGGCCGCC
>JBDTSC010000221.1:0-6307 GCA_039931375.1 Ardenticatenales bacterium | reverse complement strand
CCGTTTTGCAGACCGCTCGCGCCGTTTTCCGTCCCGTCCTATACTCTTGGCCCTCGCCCGATGCGCCCGCCAGGAGGTCAGCGTCCGTTATGAAAGAGTACAGCGCGGAACAGATTCGAAACATCGCCTTGGTGGGGCACAGCGGAGCGGGCAAGACGCAACTCACCGAGGCTTTTTTGTACGTGACGAAGGTCACGACTCGGATGGGCAAGCCCGAGGAGGGCAACACCGTCTCGGACTTCGACGGCGAGGAGCACCGCCGCGGGATCTCGATCGCCACGAGCGTCGTCCCGGTCGAGTACGAGCGGCACAAGCTGAACTTCGTCGACACGCCCGGCTACGCCGACTTCGTCGGCAACGCCAAGGGCGGCCTCGCTGCCGCCGAGACCGCGCTGCTGGTCGTCGACGCGGTCGCCGGGGTCGAGGTCGGCACGGAGATGGCGTGGCAGATGGCCTCGGAGCTCGGGCTGGCGAAGGCCGTCGTGATCAACAAGATGGACCGCGATAACGCGAACTGGAAGAACGTCCTCGTGCAGCTGCGCGAGCACTTCCCGGACGCCCGCTTCGTGCCGCTGCAGGTGCCGATCGGCCAGGCGGCGACGTTCCAGGGCGTGTACCGCCTGATCAGCAAGGCCGCCAGCCTCGGGCCGGACGGCAAGGAGGGCGAGGCCCCGGCCGACGTGTTGGCCGAGGCGGACTCGATGCGCGAGCAGCTGGTCGAGGCCGCGGCCGAGGGCGATGACGAGCTGCTCATCAAGTTCCTGGACGGCGGGGCGCTGACGCCCGACGAGATCCGCCACGGCCTGCAGGAGGGCGCGAAGGCGGGCCGGTACGTGCCGGTGTACTTCACGTCCGCGACGAACGGCACCGGCGTGCACGCGCTGCTCCACCAGATCCTCACGGCGGCGCCGTCGCCGCTGGACGCCCGGCCGGTCGCGGCCGAGCAGTCCGGCAAGCCGGTCGAGCTGACGTCCAGCGAGTCGGGCCCGCTGGCCGTGCGCGTGTTCAAGACGATGGCCGACCCGTACGTCGGCAAGCTGCAGTACCTGCGCGTTGTGTCCGGCACGCTGTCGGCGGACGCGCGGGCCTGGAACGCGAACCAGTCCGAGGAGGAGCGCATCGGGCCGCTGTACGTCGTGCGCGGCAAGGAGCAGCTGACCGTCGGGCGGCTCGTGGCCGGCGACATCGGGGCGGTGGCCAAGCTCCACCACACCCATACGTTCGACACGCTGACGGATCGCGACGCCGCCGTGACGCTGCCGCCGGTGGCGCTGCCGCAGCCGTTGTACGCCGCGGCGCTCCACCCGGAGTCCCAGGCGGACGGCGGCAAGATCGGGCCGTCGCTGCAGCGCATGGTCGAGGAGGATCCGACGTACCGCGTCGAGGTCAACGAGAACACGCACGAGCTGACGCTCTCGGGCATGGGCGAGGGGCACATCGACGTGGCGGTGCGGCAGCTCAAGGACAAGTTCGGGGTCACGGTCACGACCACGATCCCCAAGGTGCCCTACATGGAGACGATCACCCGCACCGCCTCGGCGCAGTACCGGCACAAGAAGCAGACCGGCGGCGCCGGCCAGTTCGCCGAGGTCCACCTGCGCGTCGAGCCGGCCGAAGAGGGCGCGGGGTTCTCGTACGCCAGCGCGGTCGTCGGCGGCGCGATCTCCCACTCGTTCATCCCGTCCATCGAGAAGGGCATCCGGCAGGTGCTGCCGCTGGGCGTCATCGCCGCCTGCCCCGTGATCGACGTGAAGGCGATCGTCTTCGACGGCAAGGAGCATCCGGTCGATTCGAAGGACATCGCCTTCCAGATCGCGGGCCGCGAGGCGTTCAAGGCGGCCGTCCGCGAAGCCGGCCCGGTGCTGCTCGAGCCGGTGTTCGACGTGACGGTGGTCGTGCCGTCCGCGCAGATGGGCGACATCCTATCGGACATGACGACGCGCCGCGGCATGGTGCAGGGCACCGAGCAGATCGGCAACAAGGCGGTCGTGAAGGCCCAGGTGCCGCTGGCCGAGATCCAACGCTATGCGACGGACCTGCGCTCGATCACGCAGGGGCGCGGGTACTACACGGCCGTGTTCGCGCACTACGCGCGCATGCCGCACGGGGCCGCGGAGGTCGTTATCGCGGAGCGGAGCAAGGACCTCGTGCACCACGACGATTGAGGGGCTTCGCGCGATCGAACGAGCGAACGAGGGAGTTGGAGGGATGGCAACGCCGAGCCGCTTCGAGCACGTGGCCGTCGGATCCATCGTCATCCGATTCTCGGTACGCGCCTTCTACCGCGCTTCAGCCCCGCCGTGATCCTTCAGCTGCTCGGCCAACCCAACTACGATCGAACCGCGCTGCGCTTCCAGCGGCGCGTTCGGCTCCGGTGCGGGCAGCCCGGCCGCCGCCGCGATGCCCGCGGCCAGCCGCGTCGTGCCCACGTAGATCGTCGCGCGCCCGGCGCCGACGCTGCGAAGTAGCCCGGCCGCCTCGAGCCGGCGGAGGTCGCTGGCGGCCGTGGCGGCTTGGACGTCCGCCAAGCCGCGGTAGTAGCGGTTCGTGACGCTGCGGCCGAAGAAGGCGTCGAAGAGGGCGTTGGCCAGGCGCGGCGGTGCGTTGAGATCCTCCGTGACAATGTCCTCCAGGACGGTCCAGATCGCCCGCTCCGTGGCGGACCGCAGCGACAGCGCTTCGACCTGGGTGACCTGCGCACGGAGGTGCACCTGGACGAACGGCGTCACGTCGGCCGCGGCCTCCCAGCGATCGCCCAGGCATGCGAAAGCGGCATAGTAGTCGTCGCGGTGGGCGCCCCACCACTCCTCCAGGCTCGTGAACTCCGGCCGCCGATAGCCGCCGCGGACCATGACGAGCGAGGCGACGATGCGCGCGACACGGCCGTTGCCGTCCGGAAATGGATGGATTCCGGCAAGACGGACGTGGGCGAGCGCTGCCCGGACCGGCGCCGGCACGGCCTCCGACGCGCGGAGCCAAACGGCAAGCTCGTCGACGAGCCGGGCGACGTCCTCCGGCGGCGGCGGGACGTAGACGAGGCCGCGCTCGACCGAGCCGATGAACACCTGCCGGCTCCGATAGTCCCCGGCGCCGGCCGCGAAGTCACCGCCCATGGCCCGGTCGTGGATGGCGATGAACAGCTCGCTCTGCCACTCGAACCCCGTGGCCTCCGCCCGGCGCAGCACGAACGCCATGGCGTCACGGTAGCCGGCGACGAGCGCGGCGTCGGCCTCGGACACCGTCGACGGTCGGTCTCCGGCCAGGATGCGGCGGACCTCGTCGACCGTGACGGGGACGCCCTCCATGGACGTCGAGGCGGCCACTGCCTCCACCTCCAGGTCCCGCCTGAGCCGGCCCATCCAGCGGCGCGGCAGGACGCCGCTGGAGTCCAGGGCCGAGCGCAGGACCTCGAGACGGTCGAGTAGGGCGTGGATGTCTGCGGTCAGAGAGTAGCGGTACATGGCGGCGGCTCCCCGAACGTTGCAGGGCGAACGTTGACTGATGATTCGAACGTCAATCATCTAAACGATTATATGATTGCCGACGCGATTGGATAGCGAACGCGTCGGAGGCTGTATCCTTGTCCATGATCGCCCAGGATCGTCGAGGCGCCTGCCTGACAACGGGTCGCAGCGGACGGCCCGCGGAGCGGCACGACCTGAAACGGAAGTGAAGGGCCGCTCCCGCCTGGCGACAGGAATGGCGCATGCGATGACCACAACCCCCATCTACGACACGATCGGCCGCACCTACGCCCAGCAGCGCCGCCCCGATCCCCGCATCGCCGCCCAGCTGACGGCCGCCCTCGCCAACGCCCGCTCGGTCCTCAACGTCGGCGCCGGCTCCGGCTCCTACGAGCCCCCCGACCGCCCCGTCGTCGCCATCGAGCCCTCGACCGTCATGCTCGCGCAGCGGCCGCCGGGCGCCGCGCCGGCCGTGCGCGCCTGCGCCGAGGCGCTGCCGTTCGCGGACCGGGCCTTCGACGCCGTGATGGCCGTCCTCACGCTCCACCACTGGACGGACCGCGCGCTTGGGCTCGCCGAGTGCGCACGGATGGCGCGGGAGCGCGTCGTGCTGCTCACGTTCGACCCGGAGGCCGACGGCTTCTGGCTCACGCGGGACTACCTGCCCGCGTTCGCGCAGGCGGACGATTCGATCGTGAATCGTCTAAACGATTGTACGATTCAGCGCGGCCGTGTCGTCGGCGCTCGAACGCGTCGACTGGAACGCGCGGCTGATCCGAGGCGATGCCGTTGCCGAAGTCGCGCGACTCAAGGCGCAGCCCGGCGGCGGGGCCGTGGGCGTCGGGGGCCTCGTCCTGGCCTCGGCCTTGGCGTCCGCCGGCCTGATCGACGCGTACCGCTTCAACTACGTCCCGATCTTCCTGGGTTCCGTCACGGCGCCGTCGCCCGCGCCCGGCAACGAGGTGCGGGCGTTCCCCGGGTGACGGGCTAGGGTTCTCTATGGTGAAACGGGAAGCGTTTCTATGGTGAAAGCGGTCGGCTTTCTATGGTGAAACGTTCCGCGTTTCTATGGTGCATTTCGGCGAAAGCCATGTTGCTCGCGACGGTGGCTCTGGTTGGGCGTTCGACGCTTAGGGAACGGCGATGCTCGGCACGTCGTCCGTCGGCATCGGGGACGCGAGCGGGTCCATCGTCGGCGTGGCGGTCGGGGTGGCCGTCGGGGTCGGCGTGCGCGTGGCGGTCGGCGTCGGCGTGAACGTCGGCGGGATGAGCGGGTCGAGCGTCACGATCGGGATGTCGACGATCTTGATCGCCACAGGCTGCTGCAGGGCGGTGGCGATCTCTCTTTGGAGGTCAAGCACGGCCGCGTAGGACGGCTGGCGTTCCGTCCGCACGGTGATGCGCAGGTCGAGGACGGGCGCCTCGGAGACGAACTCCGTCTCGACCAACAACATCTCCGGCCGCGCGGCGATCTGCTGGGCCACGACGTCGCGCACGCGGTTCTCCAACAGCTGGCGGGCGAGCGTGCTCCGAAAGCTGAGCCCGAAGACGACGACGAGCACGACGAGCACCAAGACGCTGAGGCCGTTGCGCAGCACGAACTCGAACCAGCCCCGAATGCCGTGCGGCGTCGCGATGTGGTAGCCGAGCACCCACAGCACGATGGACGACGACGCCTGGATCGCCACAAGGTTGGCGAAGAACAGCAGGAACGCGCCGGACGCCGGCGACCACGCCCCGCGCGCCAGGAGCAGCCCGGACACGGCCAACGGCGGCACCAGCGCAGTGGCGATCGCGACGCCCGCCAAGCCGGCGCCGAGACGCGGCGAGGCGATGGCGTACGCGCCGGCCGCGCCGCCGGCCAGGGCGATGACGAGATCGAGAATGCTCGGCGCCGTACGCACCATGATCTCATGTCCGAGCGGGATGTCGCGGTGGATGAAGCCGATCACGGTCGCGACGCCCAGCACGACCAGCGTCCCGGCCGCCTCGGCCCGCAGCGCGCGCTGCAGCAGCGTCCGGTCGCCGTCCACGACGCCCAGCGCGATGCCGATGATCGGCCCGAGCAGCAGCGCGATGAGCATCGCGCCGATCACGACCGCCGTGCTGTCCGCCAGCAGGCCATAGCTGCCGACGATCGTCGCGAGGATGTTCATGACCACGAACGGCCGGCTGAGCGATGCGTCCTGGCTGATCCGCGAGCGGATCGCCTGGCGCTCCTCGAGGTCGATGGACATGGGGCGTCGTCTCTTCTTGGAAGATCGTCCAGGGTGCCAAGGCTACGGCATCAGCGCGGCAAGCGCGCGAGCTGGATGTGCGCCAACCCGATCGCCACGGCGTCCGCCGCATCGTCCGGGCGCGGGATTTCGGACAGCCGAAGCAGCAGCTTGACCATCTCCTGCATCTGCCGCTTGTCCGCCGCCCCATACCCGGTGAGCGCCTGCTTGACGACGTTGGGTTTGTACTCGGCGATGTCCAGACCGGCCTGCGCGCCGGCCAACAGGATCACGCCGCGAGCCTGGCCCACCGTGATGCCCGTCGTGATGTTCGACGAGAAGAACAGCTCCTCGACCGCCATGGCGTCGGGCCGGAACTCGACGATCAGCGCGCCCAGCGCCTCGTGGATCTCGCGCAGCCGCTCGGGCATCGGCGTCGTCGGGGCGGTGCGGATGACGCCGTGCTCCACGAGGACGATCTCGTCCGGGCGATGCGGTTCGCCCTCCAAAAGCGCGAAGCCGGTCGTGGCGGTGCCGGGGTCGATGCCTAGGACGCGCATCGGTCAAGCACGACGCAGGGCCGAACGGATCGGCCGAAGCGGCGGCGGTCGGCGATCCGGCGTCCCA
>JBDTSC010000220.1:0-6316 GCA_039931375.1 Ardenticatenales bacterium | reverse complement strand
TACGCTGCCGCGCCATGCCCACCGCCGCCGATCGTGCCGCCGCCGCCCACCCCCTGGCCGTCGCCGAGTTCCAGTACCTCGGCCAGTGCGCGTTCCAGGCCAACGAGGACCGCGCCCGCGCGCCGCAGCTGTTCGGCGTGACGCTGGCCACCGTCGCGGCGGCGTTGTATTCCTCCAAGCTCGAGGGGCTGGACGGCGCGACGGCCCGGCTGGTCTTCGCGCTCCTGTTCGCCTCGGAGGCCGTGGTGGGCGCGTTGACGCTGCGCCAGCTCGCGCGGCTGCGGCTCAGCTGGCTGTCGGCGATCCGCGCGCAGAACACGCTGCTGCGGCAGGCGGTCGCGGCCGATCGGACGCTCGATGGCTGGTTCTTGTGGCTCGACGAACCCATGCCGCCCGCCTACAACCACGGCAGCGTCGGCTGGCTGATGGCGGCGGGGGTGTCGCTGCTCACCGGGTTGACGGCGGCCGCCGTCGTTTTCACCGGCATGTCCCTTGTCGCAGTGGAGTTCGGCGTCCGATCCGGGCCGCTCGTCGACACCGGGGGGCTGGTATTCCTCAGCGCGATCGCTCTCGTGATCTTCGGTGCGATCGCGTTTCACCACGGGTATCGCCTGCCGCTCGAGCAGCAAGACGCCAAGCGTTCCGCCGCCGACAGCTCGGCGCTATCGAGCTAGCGGCGTGGGACGTTGTGACCCTGTGTCCGATTCCGCGGATCCCGCTATATATTGGTAGCGCCAGATATTTGGTAGCGCCAGATATCGGTAGCGCCAGATATCGGTACCGCCGTACATTGGTGCCGCCATTGAGCCGATCCCGTCGACCGCGACGCTGCGCCCGTCGCCGTTCGTGCGTCGATACCGCCGAATACATCCCCCTTCGCCGCCCTCGAGGAGCCAGACCGATGGATCGTTCCCGCCTGCGCCCAGCCGTCCGCATCGCCCTCGTCGCATGCGTCGCCGCCGTCGGCCTCGCGCTCGCCGCCCGAACCTCCGCCCAGGACCCGGGCGCGGCGTACGCGCTGACGTATGCCGGCACGCTCGGCGAGACCGGCGTGCCGTGGTACCGCAGCGCCGCGCAGCTCTCGGGCCCGGCCGGCCTCGGCGCCGTCGGCGACGACATCTGGGTGGCCGATGGCGCCGGCAAGCGGGCGATCAAGTTCTCGTCCGGCGGCCGCTATTTGGGCGAGATCGGCCGCGCCGGCGACGTCGCCGGCCTCCAAAGCGATCCGCCCGTCGGTGACCTCGCCGACGCCGCAATCTGGTACCGCCCGACGCAGCCCCCCACCGCCACGCCGACCAAAGGCGCGCCCACCCCGACCCCCCGCCGCCCGCTGACGGGCGAAGACGATAGCAACCTCGACCTCGCCTCCACGCCGCACAACGACACCCCGCCCCCAGCATTGGGGGAGGGACCGGGGGAGGGACCGGGGGAGGGGGCATCCCCCCAAGCGAGCGACGCCCCTGACGCCCTCGCCCCCGCCGCCATCGCCCAAGCCACCCCGCCCCCCGGTGACGAGATCGTCTACCTCGTCGACCGCGCGATGCATGATGTTATCGTCGTCGACCGCTCGAGCGGCTACCGCCAAGTCCTCGGCACGTCCGGCGAGGCCGGCGCGGACGACGACCACCTCGATGGCCCGACCGGCGTCGCCGTCGACGGCGAGGGCATCGTCTACGTCAGCGACACGAACAACCATCGCGTCCAGGTGTACGCGACGGGCGGCTACGTCCTCGGGACGATCGGGCAGACCGGCGCCCCCGGCGCGGACGCGGCGCACCTGGACCATCCGGCGCGCCTCGCGTTCGGGCCGGACGGCCTGCTGTACATCGCCGACAGCGGCAACCACCGCGTCGTCGCGCTGGACGTATCCGACCTGTCGGCCGTCAAGCTCGTGCGCAGCTATGGCTCGGGTCGGGGCGGCGGCAAGGGCGAGCTCGACACGCCGCTCGGCGTCGCCGTCGACAACCAGTTCGTCTACGCCGCGGACAGCGCGAACTGCCGCGTGACGGTGTTCCGCCGGCTCGAACGGACGCAGTGGGAAGACATCGGCACGTCCGGCGCGTGCGGTACGGATCTCTCGCCGATGAAGCACGTCTCGGACGTGGCGCTGGACGGCGGCGGCAACGTCTATGCCACCGACCCCGACCGCCACGTCGTCTGGCGCTACACGTACGAGCGGCAGCGCACGCTGGGCTTCGGCTCGATCGACGTGCCGTACCTGACGGACGACGCTCACTTCAACGCGCCCGCGGGCGTCGCTGTCGGCGCGGACGGGATGCGCTATATCGTCGAAGGCGACGGCATGCGGCTTTTGAAGCTCCTGGCCGACAACACCGCCGCCTGGACCGTCGGTGAACCGGGCGTCGCGGACGATCCGGCCACCGCCGCCGACGACGCGACGCACATCGCCGCGCCGGCGGACGTCGCCGTCACGGCCGCGGGCGTCGTCGCCGTAGTCGAGCGGGGTGCGAGCCGCGTGCGAATGTTCAGCGCGGCGGACGGCGCCGTCGCGGGCGTGCTGGGCGGGCCGGGCGCGGCGGACGGGCAGTTCCGCGCGCCGGAGGGCATCGGCGCCGCCGCGGACGGCCGCCTCGCAGTTGCGGACACGGGCAACCGGCGCGTTCAGGTCTTCGACGCCCTCGGCAAGGTCGTGATGGTCCTGCGCGGCCTCAACGGCGTCGACTACGCCGCGCCGAGCGACGCCGCGTTCGACTCGGCGGGCCGCATCTACGTCAGCGACCGCGTCCGGCAGTTCGTCGCCGTGTACGACCCGACGTACAACCTCGTCGGCGTCCTGGGCAAGACGAACGTCGCGGGCGATGGGTTCGACGTCTTCGACGGCCCGACCCATGTGGCCGTCGGCGCCGGCGACACGCTCTTCGTCGCCGACAGCGGCAACGATCGCGTCCAGGTGTTCGACAAGGCGGGCGGGTATCTCACTACGATCGGCGGCGCGTCGGGCGGCGGCAACGGCGCCTTCCGCACGCCGCTGGGCCTGGCCATCGACGCCGGCGGCGCGCTTCTGGTCGCCGACCGCGACAACCACCGGATCCAGCGCTTCACCGCGGCCGCCGAGCCGTGGACGGCCGGCAGCGTGAACGGCTACGGCTCGCCGGACACGGCGGGCGTGAGCGCGCTGGCGGACTACAACGGCGGGCTGGTGGCCGGCACGTACGACCCGGCCGCCGGCGCCGCGATCTGGCGCCGCCAAGCGGGCGCGAGCGCGTGGGCGCGCGTGGCGGACGGCGGGCTGGGCAGCGTCGACACGCGCGGCGTGGCGGCGTTTGCCGTGCACGCGGACAAGCTGTTCGCCGGCACGCTGAACCTGCACCTGGACACGCCCGGCGCGTTCGGCGTCCCGGACGCGTACTCCAGCGCCGGCGCCGCGCTGTGGTCCAGCGAGGACGGCAGCCAATGGAGCAGCGTCGCCACGGGCGGCTTTGGGGACCGCGAGAACGCCGGCATCGGCAGCCTCCTGTCCTACGGCGGCCAGCTGTACGCCGGCACGGTCGGCGTTCCGGGCAACGTCGACGCCGACGGCGACGGCAAGCGCGACCACAGCGGCGGCGGGGCGATCTACCGCTCGGCCAGCGGCGCGGCCGGCAGCTGGACGAAGGTCATGGACCCGGCCAAGCTGGGCCTGGACGCCGAGCGCGCCGTGACGGCGATGGCGACGATGAGCGGCACGCTGTACGCCGCGACGTGCCGCGAGCAGAACAAGGCGGACGTCGTGCGCTCCTCGAACGGGCAGTCGTGGGTCGTGGCCGGCACGTTCGACACGGACAACGGCTCGGGCGCGTGCGTCACGTCGCTCCAGGCGTTCGACAACTATCTCTACGCGGCCGTCGGCGGTGACGAGCGCCTGGGCTATGGCGCGGTCAGCACGGACATCTACCGCTGCGCGCTGTGCGACAACACGGACTGGGAGCAGGTGGCGTCCGCCGGCATCGCGGATGTCGGCAACCGCGGCCGGGCCACGTTTGCGGTGTTCGACCCGCCGCCGTTCCACTTCTTGTACGTGGCGATCGGCAACGCGGAGGGCGTCCAGGTCTGGCGCGCCCCGGACGGCGAGCGCTGGGAGCCCGTGGCGCTGGACGGCTTCGGCGACCCGAACAACGCGGACGTGTACGGCGCAGGCGGCGTCGCGGTCTGGTCGGACCGGCTGTACGTGGGCACCGTCAACGGCGCCCACGGCGGCGAGCTGTGGTCGACGGGCGGCGGGCGCCCGAGCGGCATCCCGACGCCGCCCGGCGCCGGCCCGACCCCCACGCCCCGCCCGCGCGTCGACCCGCCAACGGGGCGGTCGCGCTACGCGTTCGTGGACCAGTGGCCGATCCCGCAGGCCGTGCCGCAGGACGTGATGGGCAACGTCATCGACCTCGAGGTCGGCGCGGACGCGACGGTGTACCTGCTCGATCGGGCGAACAACCGCGTGATGCGGCTGGACGCCAAGGGCAAGTGGCTGAGCGCGTTCGGCAACACGGGCCGCGGCCAGGAGCGGATCGGCCAGGCCGGGGCGATGGCCGTGGACGACGCGCAGGACCGGATCTACGTGTCGGACCAGGCGTCCGATCGGCTGCTGCTCTACCAGCGGGACGGCACGTTCATCGACGCATGGCCGAACGTCCACGCGGTCGGGATCGTGCCGCTGCCGGACGGATCGCTGTGGATCGCGGACCGGCTGGCCGGCGCGATCCGGCACCTGAAGGCGGACGGCACCGAGATCGAGCGCTTCCTGTCCTTCGGCAGCCGCGAGGACGACCAGTTCCGCACGATGGCCGACATCGCCGTGGACCCGGGCGACGGGACGCTGTACGTCGGCGACCTGAACGGCCAGCGGCTGCGGCTCTTCCGCAACGACGGCACGGGCTGGCGGCGGACGCGCACGGTGAACTTCCTGCAGCCGCAGTACCAGGGCGCCGGCTGCAACGCGCAGCGCATGATCGCCCTCGGGCCGCGGCGCATCCTGGTGAACCGCTGCCTGTTCACGGACGAGGACTACACCGCCACCGTCCCCGCTAACCTCACCGGCTCCGACCTGTACGGCCTGTCGCTGCGGGCGGCCAACGTCGCCGCGGGCCTGTTCTACGCGCTGGGCGTCTACGACACGGACCGCCTGAACCGCTTCAACGAGACGTGGCCGGCCGTCGTGCGCTTCACGGACGAGGGCTTCGACATCGTCGACCGCTTCTGGCGCGGCCGTAACCCCTTGGGCGCGGCGGCCAGCGGCCTCGTCGCCGGCCCGGTGCGCCTGTCCACGATGCCGGACGGCAACCTGTCCCTGACGGACGCGAACGCGCTGCAGGTGCGCTCGCCGGGCGGCGTCGTGCTGGACACGCTGGGCGGCCAGAGCTCGCCGGCGGACGCGGAGCGGTTCAACCTGCAGGCGGACCTGACGATCGCCCAGGGCACGGACCACCACGTGATGGGCTACGGATTGTATCAGCGCGTGCGCCGCAACTACGACGGCTCGTTCCGCGTGACGTACCAGCGGCCGATCGTCGCCTACGGCAAGGCCACCTCGCGCCGCTACTGCAGCGCGTTCCAAGCGCCGCGCTGCCAGGTCTACCCGTACTTCGAGAAGGAGTGGGAGACCACATTGCCGACCGAACTCGAGTCGGCCGCCGCCGTCGCGCACGAGCCGACGCGCGACCAGTTCCTGCTCTTGGCGCGCGTCCACACCGCGCCCTACACCCGCGGTGTCGAGCAGATCGAGTACCGCCTGTTCGCCTACCCGCTGGGCTTCCGCGGCAAGAAGGAGATCGTCGATCTGCCCGGCGAGGACCGCGACGCGATCTGGGCGGACGTGGACGCCGGGCCGACGGGGCGGATCTACGTGCTGGATACGCTGAACGACCGGATCCAGGTCTACGACCCGCAGCTAAAGGACCTGGGCATGGTCCCGACGCCCAAGGACGCCTGGCGCGTGGCGGGCGGCCCGAACAACGAGATCTACGTGATCACCGTCTATGGCCACGTCGTGCGGATGGCGGCGGACGGCACGGTGCTCAGCCGCTTCGAGGGCGCGCCGCACCAGGGCGTCTCCCCCATCTCGATGGTCGATCTGGCGGTCGACAAGAGCGGTTGGGTCTATACGGTGGACAACCTGGCGAACCAGGTGACGGTCTTTGCGCCCGAGCCGGGCACGGAGGGCGATGTCCTGCAGGGCGGCACGTGCAACCTGCTGGGCGACAAGTTCGCCGACCCGACGGACGTCCTCCTGGGCGACAAGGTGAAGATCTTCCTGACGATCCTGGGCACCTGCGGCTTCCAGGAACAGCCGGCGGACATCGTCCTGGCGATCAACACGATGGGC
>JBDTSC010000219.1:0-6382 GCA_039931375.1 Ardenticatenales bacterium | reverse complement strand
ACCGCCAGGTTCTTGAAGAAGGGATCGAACTGGCGCAGCTGGTCGCGCCGTCCGACCAGCGCCTGCTGGCCGCTGGCGTCGATGACCCACGGCGCCCGCGCGTGCAGCTCGGTGCCGTGCTCGTCGACGACGGTGACGTCGTTGACGCCGTCGGCGTAGCGCACCACCTCGACGCGATGTGCCTCGCGCACGTCGACGCCGAGCCCCGCCGCATGCTTCAGCAACAGGTGATCGAACTGTGCCCGGATCACCTGGTAGGCGTGCGGCCGGCCGCCCGGGTCGTCGCGGAAGAAGAAGCTCCACGGCTCGGCATGCGAGCCCCAGACGAAGGTGCCGCCCGGCTTGGTGATGAAGCCGGCTTGCTCGATTGCCGGCATGACGCCGAGCGCGTCGAGGATCGGCATGGTCGCCGACAGCAGCGACTCGCCGATGTGGTAACGCGGAAACCGCTCGCGCTCGAACACGGTGACGCGCAGGCCGGCCTGGGCGAGAAATCCGGCCGCGACACTACCGGCCGGGCCGCCGCCGATGACGATGACATCGCTGCTCAACACGCGTCATTTACCCTTCCCACGTTTTGCCGGCGTGGCCGTTGGCAGGGGCGTCGGCGGCGCGACCGCGACGCCGACGGTCGGCGCCCTGCCTGTGATCGCCTCGACAGTTCCCGCTTCATTGAACATGACATTGTAGGTCTTCCAGCGGGTGTACCAGTACACCCAAGTATCGAGGTCCGTCGATGCCGTGCGGTGCGTCGGCGGGTAGCCGAGCGACATCAGCACCTGTTCCTTCGTCATCCCCACTTCGACGCGGCCATTCTTGATGCCGCCTGCCGGGACGTCCGCCGCGATCGTCGAAGGCTTGCGACGGCGGACAGCGCGATCGACGCGGTCGGAGGGTCCCAAGCTTGCTGGGCTGGTGCGCGATCGGTAGGGTCCGGCATGCCGACATGCACCTTGGACGAGATCGTCATCGGCATCGTGCGGTTCGTCAACACCGAGATCATGGCATCCGGGCAGGCCATCGCGGCCGCCGATCGATTCGACCTGGCGGGCGTCGACTCGATGGCCCTCTTGAAGATCCTCTTGTTCGTCGAGCGCGAGTTCGGTTTGTGGGTGCCCGAGGAGGATCTCGTCATCGGCAACGTCGCCTCAGCGGCGGCACTCGGGGGTTACGTTGACCGCCGTCGGCGCACCGGTGACTGACGCATGGTACGGCGCACCCTAACCCTGCTCGGGCCCGACGTGATGCTGTACGCCATGGGCGGCGGGCGACCGAACAACGCCGTCCTGGTAGCGGAATGCGACGGGCGCCTGGCCGCATCGAGGGTGGAAGGCGCGCTGGACGCATTGCGCCCGCTTGCGCCGTACATGTCGAGTCGACTCGAGCGCCCATTCCCATGGGGACGGCTGCGCTGGACCGCGACGGACGAACGGCCGCCGGTGGTGCGCCGACTGCTGCGGGCCAACGAGACGGTCGACGAGGTCATCGACGAGGTGCTCAACCAGCAGGTCGACCCGCGGCGCGAGCCGCCGCTGCGTTGGACCGTCGTCGAAAGCTCGGACGGTGGCCGCAGTTGGCTGCTGCTCGCCTGGGTCCACCCGCTCATGGACCCACGCGGAGCAGAGCTGCTGATCGCCATGCTCGCCGCCGTCGATCGTGGCGGCGAGGCGCACGCGTGGGCGGTCGCGCAACCGACGGAAGCTCCCGCCGACCAGCTCGACGCGCGCGCGCGCCGCCGCCTGGCGCGGCAGGCGCTCGACCGGCTGCGGGCGATTGGCAGCAACCCGCCGCCCTCGCTCGGCCGCGGCGTGGCGAGCAGCGGTCCCGTCCGACACCGGCGGCTGGTCGTGCCGGCCCTGAATCGCCAGCTCCCGGTGACCCTCGCGCTGGTGGGTGGCGCGATGGCGTCGCTCTGGCGGGCGCGGGGCTTGCCGCTCGCCCAGCCCTTTCTCGTGCCCATCTCGGTCGATCGGCGCCGCGTCGGCGAGGCTGGACCGGTCTTCGGGAACTACCTGTCGTTCCACTTCGCGCGCTTCACGCCAGCCGCCACCGAGGACGTGGCGACGACTGCCGTCGCCATCCGTCGCGACATGGCCGACGCGGTGCGAGCGGACCTGGTGGAAGCGGTATGGGCCGGGATGGGATTCGCCCGCTACTCTCCGGCCCGCCAACTGCTGCGTCCGTTCGGCGGCGAGGCCCCCGCGTCCTTCCACTGCGCCGATACCGGAGAGGTTCGGCCGCCGTTGACGACGCTGTGCGGTGCCGCGGTTCGGGGCGGGTACCACGTCTCCTGCGTGCAACCCCATCCGGGACTGGGTGTGTTCTTCAGCCGTCGCGGCGCAACCGAGAGTATCGTCGCCGTCTGGGTCCAGGGCGTCGTCACCACCGCCGACGTCGATCACCTGCTCGATGCCATCCGGAGCAGTATCGCCGCGCTGGCGGCGTAGCGGCGGGCGATGCGAACGGAGCGATGCGATGTGCTCGTCATCGGCGGCGGGGCGGCCGGATTCGCCGCCGCGCTGGCGGCCGCCCGCGCCGGCGCGCAGACGCGCCTGGTCGAGCGCTACGGCTTCCTCGGCGGGATGGCGACGGCAGGAATGGTCGGCACGGTGTGCGGCCTCTACCCGGCGGGGGCGGCCGCGGTGCCTCGCCTGTTGAACGACGGCGTCGCGGGCGAGGTGGAGGCACGTTTGCGCGCCACGGGGGCCGAGCCGCTACGGCGCGGCCGCACGGTGATGCTGCCCTATGTGCCCCTCGCGTTGGCCACCATCTTGGACGACCTCGCCGCCAGCGAGGCGTCGCTCACGGTGAGCCTGCATACGACCTGCGCCGCGGTCGACGGCACAGCCGACCGCGTCGAGCACGTCCGCCTTGTCGGATGGCGTGGTGCGGAAGAGATCACGCCGCGGGTGGTCGTCGATGCCAGCGGTGACGCGATCGTCGCCTGGCATGCCGGGCTCGAGACCGAGACTCCGCCGGCCGAGACACGACAACTCTCCTCGCTGGTCTTCGTGTTCCAAGCGGTGGCGGAGGGTGCGATCGGGGGTCTGCGCACGGTCGCAGTCCTGCGGCTGTTGCTCGAGGCCGAGCGCCGCGGCGATCTGCCGGCAGGCTGCCGGCTCATGGCCTTCCGCGCCTCGGGGCGGCCGGGCGAAGTCGTGGCCAAGCTGGCGCTCGACGAGTTGGGCGAGCCTGGAACCGCTGACGAGGTGAGCCATGCCGAGCGGCAGGGCCGCAGCCGGGTGCGGGCGCTGGAGCACTTCCTGATCCGCCGCGTCGAGGGGTTCGAGCGCGCCTTCGTCTCGCACGCGGCGCCACAGGTCGGGGTGCGCGAGAGCCGCCGCCTCGTCGGACGAGAGCGGCTGACCCGGACGGACGTGCTCACGGCGCGCAAGCGCCTCGATGGCGTGGCGCGCGCCGCGTGGCCGATCGAACTCTGGGAGACGGGCGGCGACGGTGCCCGCTATGAGTACGTCCCAGACGACGACTGGTACGACGTGCCGCAGGGCTGCCTCGAGCACGTGACCTGCACCAACCTGTTCGGGGCTGGACGGTGCATGAGCGCCACGCACGACGCGATGGGGTCGGCGCGGGTGATCGGCACCTGTCTCGCTGTGGGGGAAGCTGCCGGCCGGCTGGCGGCCGAGCGGGCGCAATGAATCTCTTCGACGTGCTGGTCGCCGCGGCCGATCGCCACGGCGCACAGCCAGCGCTCACCGACCTCGCCAGCGACGTGACGCTCACCTATGCCGACGTGCTCGGCACAGCCGAGGGCGTGGCGCACATGCTGCGACAGCAGGGCGTCGAGCCCGGGCAGCGGGTGGCGCTGCTGGCGGGCAACGGGCTCGCACACGTGCCGACCGCCTTCGGCATCGTCGCGAGCGGCGCGTGCGTGGTCCCGATCGCGCCCACACTGCGCGCGGCTGAGGTGGACGCTGTGCTCGCCGGGACCGACGTGAACGCGGTCGTTCGGCTGGCGGAGGGAGCCGCTGTCCTCGAATGGATCGACCGCGAGCGGCGGGCACCGGCGGGTTTCGAGGCGCTGAACCCCGCCTTCGTGCGTTTCACCTCCGGCACCACCGCCGACCAGAAGGGCGTCATCCTCGAACACGACGAGGTGGCGGCGCGCGTGGCCAGCGCCGATGCCGTGTTGCGACTCGATCGCACGGACCGGGTGCTCTGGACCCTGCCGCTCGCCTACCACTTCGCCGCAACGATCGTGTCGTACGTGCGCGCCGGGGCCCACGTGCTGCTCTGCCAGGACACCCTCCCCGGCCCGCTCGTCGACGCCTGCGCGCGCCATCGCGCGACGCTTCTCTATGGATCGCCGATTCAGTTCGAGCGCATGGCGCACGCGCCGCACCGCCCGCGCTTAGCGGACGTCCGTCTGGCGCTGTCGACCGCGATGGCGCTGCCGCAGGAGGTGGCGGACCGCTTCGAGGCCGCCTTCGCCATTCCCCTCGGACAGGCCTACGGAATCATCGAAGCTGGCCTGCCGTGCATCAACACACGCAGCGACGGTGAGTCCGCGGCGAGCGTCGGGCGGCCCGTCCCGGGCTACGACGTGGCGGTATTCGGCGACGACGGGTCGGCGCTTGCCGCGGGAGCGATCGGCGAAGTCGGGGTCCGCGGGCCGGGGCTGTTCAGCGGCTACTACCAGCCCTGGCGACCGCGGACGACGCTGCTGCGGGACGGCTGGTTCATGACGGGCGATCTCGGCGGGCTCGATTCCGCACGCTGCCTGACGCTGCGCGGGCGGACGAAGTCGACCATCATCGTCGCCGGCATGAAGGTGTTCCCCGAGGAAGTGGAGGCCGTGCTCAATCGCCAACCCGGGGTGAGCGCGTCGCGCGTCGTCGGCCGCGCCCATCCGCGTCTGGGCGAGATCCCCTGCGCCGAGATCGTCCCGCAAGCGGGCGTCGAGCCCGATGTGCGGGGGCTCGCCGCCGCCTGTGCCGAAGTGCTGTCGTCGTACAAAGTGCCGATTGAGTTCCGCCTCGTGTCCGCGATCCCGCGTACCCCGGCGGGGAAGATCCGGCGCAGCCACTGATCATCCTCCGGACAACCGGACGAGTTGCACGGCGATGGTTGCGTGCTAGACGGCCGCCATGAATCCGCCCCGACCCTATCGCGTCGCGATCGTCGGCAGCGGCCCGGCCGGTGCGGCGCTGGCCACGCTGCTCGCCTCCGCCGGCACCGACGTAGCCCTGTTTGCGGACGAGCGCCGGCGGGACCCAACGGTGGGCGAGTCGCTCATCCCGTCCATCGTCCCGTTGTTGAGGCGGCTCGGCGTCGAGGACGCGGTCGCAGCGATCAGCCAGCACAAGCCCGGCGTATCCTTCGTCTGGGGCGGCATGCACGTCGCGTTCCGGTTCGCGCGCTATGCCGACCGGATGACGCCGTACGCCTTCAACGTGCCCCGGCCGCAGTTCGAAGAGGTGTTGCAAGCGCGGGCGGTCGAGTGCGGCGCCCGCCTCATCCCGACTCGCGCGCACCTGGCACGCGGACCCGCCGGCGGTCCGGAAGTCATCCTCGACGACGCGAATCGTCAGGCCGCCGGCTGGGGCAGCGCGCACCCGGACCTGCTGGTCGATGCGAGCGGACGCGCGCGGCTGGTAACGCGCCTGCTCGACGTACCGGCGCGGCGCGGTCCGCGCGATGACGTCGCGCACTTCGCCCACTTCGTCGGGAATGCCTGGGAGCAACCGGCCGGCCAGGTCATGATCGGCCGCGTCGCCGGTGGATGGAGTTGGCTGATCCCGTTGCGCGATCGGCTGTCGGTCGGCGTCGTGCTCGATCGCCGCGTCGCCGCTGGGCTCGGGGATACGCCGCAAGCCCGGCTCGAGTCCGCGATCGCATCGGCGGCCGATCTGACGGAGACGCTGCGCCCGGCCGAGCGCGTGAGCCCAGTGGGAACCTATGCGAACTACCAGTTGGTGACGACGCGCGGCATCGGCACGGGCTGGGCGGCGGTCGGCGACGCGTTCGGCTTCGTCGACCCGATGCTCTCTCCGGGGGTATCGGTGGCGATTCATTCCGCCGAGTTCCTGGCGGACGCGCTGGCCCCCGTGCTCGCAGCCCACCGGAACGGGCATCGGGCCCCCGCCACGGAGACCGACCTGCGCCCCTACGCGCGCAGGATGACGGGCCTGCTCGATGCCTGGATGGAGCTGGTCGAGTATCTCTACGACGGGCGCATGTTGGCCCTGGTGCAGGCCGGGCTCGAGATGGTCGAGGCACGCGGCGATCGCCTCGCGCTACTGATCCAGGACAAGGTCGAGATGAACGTGGCCCTGCTGGCGTCGGGGACCGCGATCACGTCGCGCTACCGCCTCGGCCTCTTGCGCCTGCTCGGGCGCTACGGTCTGCGCGGCGTCGAGCC
>JBDTSC010000218.1:0-6392 GCA_039931375.1 Ardenticatenales bacterium | reverse complement strand
TTCGCGCAGCTGTATGCGGACACCGATCCGGCGCGCGAGCCGATGTCCGCCGGGCGGCAGATGAACGCGCACTTCAGCACGCGCTTCATCGACGAAGACGGTGCGTGGGGCGATCAGCTTTCCCAAGTGAACTCGAGCGCGGACGTCTCGCCGACGGGCTCGCAGATGCCGCGGCTGGTCGGGCTCGCCCAGGCCTCCAAGGTCTACCGCGAGCTCGAGGCGCTCCACGGCATGACGCGCTTCTCGCGGCGCGGCGACGAGGTCGCGTGGGGCACGATCGGCAACGCGACGTGCGCGGAAGGGATGTTCTGGGAGTCCGTGAACGCGATCGGCGTGCTGGGCGTGCCGGCCGTCCTGAGCATCTGGGACGATGGATATGGGATCTCCGTGCCGGGCCGATTTGCCATCACCAAGGACGATCTGAGCGAGGTCCTCAAGGGCTTCCAGCGCGAGCCGGGCTCGATGGACGGCTATGACATCTATACCGTGCGCGGCTGGGACTACCTGGCCCTCGTCGACGCCTATCTCGAGGCCGCCGCCATCGCCCGGCGCGACCACGTCCCCGCGATCATCCACGTCACCGAGCTCACCCAGCCGCAGGGCCACTCCACGTCCGGCAGCCACGAGCGCTACAAGACGCCCGAGCGCCTGGCGTGGGAGGCGGATCACGACTGCCTGCCGCGCCTGCGCCGCTGGATCCTGGCGTCCGGCATCGCCGACGAGCCGACGCTGGATGCCTGGGAAGAAGAGGACCGTGACTGGGTCGAGGCCGTGCGCACGGAGTCCCACGACGCCTTCCTGGCCCCGATCCGCGCGGAGCGGGACGAGGCCGTGTCGCTGCTGGACGCGCTGGCGGCCGAGATTGCCGGCGGCGCCGCGGGCGGCGGCGGCAGCGGTGTCGCCAACGCCCCGGACGGCGCATCCGGCGCCGCCGACGTTGTGCGGGCCGTGCGCGACGCCCTGGCCGCCATCGACCTGCCCAAGCGCGAGGACGTCCACATCGCGCTGCGCAAGGCCGCCATCGAGGTCCGGGGCCACGACGGGCCGGCGCGGCGGGCGATGCTCGCCTGGCGCTCCGCGCAGGAGCGGATCAACGAGGCGCGGTTCGGCGCGCACCTGTACAGCGAATCACCGCAGGCGGCCACGAACGTGGAGGCCGTCGCGCCCGTCTACAGCGACGGCTCGCCGACGCTGAACGCGTTCGACGTCCTGAACGCGTGCTTCGACGCGGCGCTCACGCGGGATCCGCGGATCCTGGCGTTCGGCGAGGACCTCGGCTTCATCGGCGACGTGAACCAGGCGTTCAAGGGCCTGCAGGACAAGCACGGCGCCGTGCGCGTGGCGGACACCGGCATCCGCGAGGCGACGATCGTGGGCCAGGCGATCGGGCTGGCGATGCGGGGTCTGCGGCCGATCTGCGAGATCCAGTACCTGGACTACATCCACTACGCGCTGCAGCTGCTGAGCGACGATCTGGCGTGCCTGCGCTGGCGCACGAACGGCGGCCAGGCGGCGCCCGTGATCATCCGCACCCGCGGCCACCGCCTGGTGGGCATCTGGCACACCGGCTCGCCGATGGCGGCGATCATCCACCTCTGCCGCGGCATCCGCGTCTGCGTCCCGCGCGACATGACCCGCGCGGCCGGCTTCTACAACACGCTCCTGGCGTCCGATGAGCCGGGCCTGGTGGTCGAGGTGTTGAACGGCTATCGGCTCAAGGAGCGCCTGCCGGACAACATCGCGGACTACCGCGTCGCGCTCGGCGAACCCGAGATCCTGCGCGCCGGCGCAGACATCACAGTGGTCACGTACGGCGCGTGCTGCCGTATCGTGATGGAGGCGGCCGACGTGTTGGCGACGATGGGGATCGACGCCGAGGTGATCGACGTCCAGACGCTCCTGCCGTTCGACGTGCCGGGGACGATCGGCGCGTCGATCAAGAAGACGGGGCGCGTACTGTTCGTGGACGAGGACATGCCGGGCGGCACAACGGCCTACATGGTCCAGGAGGTCGTGGAGCGCCAGGGGGCGTACGTTGACCTGGACGGCCCGGCCGAGACGCTGACCGCCAAGGCGCACCGGGCGGCGTACGGCAACGACGGCGACTACTTCAGCAAGCCGCAGGTGGAGCACGTGGTCCAGCGGGTGAACGCGATGATGCACGAGGTCGACCCGGCGGCGTTCCCGCTGGTCTGGCAATAGGGAGCGTCCACGATGTTGCCCATCGGCGACGACAACTCCGAGCGCCTCGGCCCGCCGCTGGCGACGTACGGCCTCATCGCCGTCAACGCCGTCCTCTTTCTCCTCGAGCTGAACGGCGGTGACGATTTCGTGGTCCGCTGGTCCTTCGTGCCCGCCCGCTTCCTGGCCAGCCCGCTCGGCGACGCGCCGACGATCCTGACCGCGATGTTCATGCACGCCGGCTGGATGCACCTATTGGGCAACATGCTCTACCTCTACATCTTCGGCGACAACATCGAGGCGCGCTTTGGGGCCGGGCTCTACCTGATCTTCTACTTCGTGTGCGGCGTCGCGGCGACGTTCGCGCAGCTGGCCGTGGACCCCGCGTCCACGATCCCCAACCTGGGCGCCTCGGGCGCGATCGCCGGCGTCCTGGGCGCCTACATCGTGCTGTTCCCGCACGGCAAGGTGCGGGTCCTGGCGCGCGGCGGCATCGTCGCGCTGCCGGCGCTCATCGTGATCGGCCTCTGGTTCGGGCTGCAGCTGCTCAGCGGCGCCGGCACGCTGGCGGAGGCGTCGTCCACGGGCGGCGTGGCGTACATGGCGCACGTCGGGGGGTTCGTGGCGGGGGTGGGGATCGCGTTCGTGGCGCGGGGGGTGAAGGCGGCCGGATGATCGAGTCCCCGGTGTTCGACGGCCCCGCTCTCACGTCACCGACAACACCCGTCGCACCGTCCCTTGGGCCCCCGCCACGCGCAGCGCCATCGCGGCCACGTCGGCGCGGCTGATCCGGCCGGCCATCACGGGGGCCTGGGTGCCGAGGTCCGTGCGGTCCGTCAGCGGGCCGTTGGTGAGGCCGCCGGGGCGCAGGATCGTCCACTCCAGGCCGCTCTCGCGGACCAGCTGCTCCTGGATCGCTTTGTCGGCCATGACGGTGCGCAGGAACGTCGCCCGGGCCAGCTTGAAGAGCCACGGCACCTCGTTCCAGCTGTCGCCGACGCCCAGCGACGAGACGACGATCAGGCGCTTGATGCCCGCCGCCTTCATGGCGTCGATGATGACGGCCGTGCCGCTGGAGACGATGTCCGGCGGGTTGCGCTTGGTGGTGCCCAGCGCGACGAGCACGGCATCGACCCCGGCCACGATCTGGGCCACCGCGCCCGGGTCGAGCACGTCGCCCGCGACGATGGTCATGGCCGCGCCCGTCGACGCCGCGCCCCGCTCGACCGGCTCGAGCCGCGACGGATCGCGAACGAGCGCCGTGACGGAGTGACCCGCCGCTCGCGCCTGAACGGCGATCTGCTGTCCTGTCCCGCCGGTCGCGCCGAAGAGTGCGATGTGCATGGGGCGATTATAGCGGGCATTCCCGGCGACCTCGTGGCCGCTAGGGGCCGCCGCCGACCGCCTTCCAGACCGTGATCGCGCCGACGCCGACATCCAGCGTGATGTCGGCGCGATCGGTCGCGGCGTCGAAGTCGGGCGTTTCCCAGGCGCCGTCGCCGACCTTGTCGATGCCGGTGACGTGGACGGCCCCGACACCGACGTCGGCGGCGACGCGCGCGGCCAGGCCGCGCGGCAGGTGCAGCGTCAACGAACCGACGCCGCCATCGACCTTGACCGCGATCCGACCGCTGGCCGGCAGCGTCGCGTCGGCGTTCCCGACCCCGATGTCGAGGTCGAGCGAGGTGAGCGTCACGTCCGTAAGGTCGAGCGTGTAGCGGCCAACGCCGCCGTCGACGGTGACGGCCAGCGGCACGCCGCGCGCGACGGCGAGGTCCCAGATGCGGCCGCGGATGTCGCCGAAGCCGAGCATCGTGGGCGACGGTTCGGTCAGCTCGAAGCGCCCGGACGTGTCGGTCACCTTGAACGAGGGTTGGGCGGCGCGGCCGCGGCCGGAGCTTGCCATGCCGTAGATGAGGTTCGGGTCGCCGCTCGAAAGCGCGGCCAACTTCACCTCCGCCACGCCCGGCGCGAGAACGATCGCGGCGGTGCTCAGGCCGCGGACGGGGGCGCTGATCAGGATGGGCGCCGTGGAGCCATGGCCCTGGGACCATCGTTGCAGCCACAGCGTGCCGCCGGCCAGCAGCGCCAGCGTCACGACGGCGGCGGCGAACGCCCCGAGGCGCGTGCCGCCGAGCATGATCGAGAGGCCGAGCCCGATCAGGAGCACCGGCCAGAGCGACAGCAGGTCGACCCAGATGTCGGGCCGCACGACGCCGAAGTTTGTCGCGAGGACCAGCGCGCCCGCGGCGATGAGCAGGACGGGGAACAGCACGCCGCGACGGCGTGGGGCGGGCGACATCATCGTCGATCTCCTTGTTTGAACAGCAGCCACAACCCGATGGCGATCAGCGCCACCGGCCAGATCCCGCCCGACCATCGGCCCATCACACGGGGCCAGCCGACGCCCCAGCCGAGGCCGAGGAATCCGTGCATCGCGTTCAGGCCCATGAGCAGCAGGATCCCGGCTGGCCAGAAGGCCCACGGCCGCCCGGCGCGCACCGCCAGCCAGAGGAAGGCGATGCCGAGGCCGACGAACAGCCAGCCCTGCTCCCCGCCCCCGAGCCCGACCACCAGGCGGCCGGCGGCCAGGCCGAGCAGCGCGCCCGCCGGGATGACGGCCCACCACCGTTCGAGGCGATCGGCCTGGTACGTGAACAGGAAGGCGAGGCCGAGCGCGCCCAGCAGCAGCCCGCTGCTGACCGCGTCGCCGAAGCGCGGCGCGACGGACGAGATCACGCGGCCCGCGCCGATCACCAGGAGCGCGACCCCGGGGATCAGCAGCGCCCATGTGGCCGGGTCGCGGCGGTAGGCGCCCAGGAAGAACACGCCGCCGGCGATCATCGCGCCGCCCCAGACGATGTCCGAAATCTGGATGGGCACGATCTGGCGGAACAGGAAGATCACGCCGACGGCGATCAGCAGCCCGCCCCACAACGTCGAGCGGTCGGCGTCGGGGCGAGGCGGTGGGTACGGGGCGGGCGATGGGGCGGTCGCGGACATGGGCGGACCTCCTGGCGCGTGCATGGACCGGGACGCTTGTACGCCGCCGGCCGCCGCTGGGTTGCGCGGTCGGCGGCGCGTCGATATGCTGGCGCCCGAACGCGGCGAGCATCGGCCCGCATGCGCGAGCCGCGAGCACGAGCGGCGGGCCGACGGCGCGGGGATGTACGAGAGGGAACGGTGCCAGAAGACCACTTTTCGCGCCAACCAGACCGCTATGCGCAGGCCAGACCGCGCTACCCCGCCGCACTGTTTGCCTTTCTGGCCGACCTGGCGCCGGCGACCGGGGCGGCGTGGGACTGCGCCACGGGCAGCGGGCAGGCGGCCATCGGCCTCGCGGAGCGCTTCGACGTCGTCTACGCCACGGACCTGTCCGCCGCGCAGATCGCGCAGGCCGCGCCCCATCCGCGGATTCGCTACGCCGTCGCGCCGGCCGAGGCGTGCGGCCTGCCGGACGCCTCCGTCGACGCCGTCACCGTCGCCACCGCGGCGCACTGGCTCGACCTCGACCGCTTCTACGTTGAGGTGCGCCGCGTCGTCCGGCCGGGCGGAGTCGTTGCGCTTTGGAGCTACTACGGCAACACGATCGAGCCGGCGCTCGAGTCGTCGGCGCCGCAGCGGCTGCACCGCGAGATCCTCGGCTCGTACTGGGCGCCCGGCAACGCCCTGGCCGGTGTCGGCTACGATCCCCTGCCCTTCCCGTTCGACGAGGTCGCCTGGCCCGGGTTCGAGGCCACGACCGAGTGGACCGTAGACGATTTTCTGGACTACCTGCGCAGCTGGTCTGCGGCGCAGACGTACACGGCCGTCCACGGGTCGGACCCCGTGGATCTCGTCGCTGACGAGATCCGCGCCGCGTGGGGCGATGTGCGAACGCGGCGGGCGCGCTGGGACCTCTTCGGCCGGGTCGGCCGCGTCGGCGGGGTGGGCAGGGCAGACACCGCCGCTGTCGCGGATGTCGCGGATCTCGTCGCCGTAGCCGCTGTCGCCGAGGCCGCCGATCCCACCGAACCCGCCGACCGCGACGCATGACCGATCCTCGCACGCTTCGCACGCTTCGCACGCTTCGCACGCCTCGCGCGCCTCGCGCGCCTCGCACGCTTCGCCTCCCTCGCACCCCTCGCACCGTTGGAGAACGATGATGGCTTCCGCCCAGCCCGATGCCCTCTACCGCACCGACCCGACCGTCGGCGACGCCGTGCGGCGCC
>JBDTSC010000217.1:0-6406 GCA_039931375.1 Ardenticatenales bacterium | reverse complement strand
CTGATGAACAAGGGCGGCCAGAAGGGCTACCACGCCGTCCGGCTGCAGGTGAAGGGGGCCGAGTCCAAGGACCAGCGGATCAACACGTTCGCCATCGGCGGTGCGGTCGAGGCGCGGACGGGGCGGTTGACGCAGAAGGTGCCGATCGACTCTCCGTTCATCCACATCGGGCTCGGCGACCGGACGGCGGCGGAGCTGGTGCGGTTCACGTGGCCGAACGGGACGATCCAGCCGGAGTTCGACGTCGCCGTCGACACGCCCGTTGTGGTCGAGCAGCGGCTGAAGGGGTCGTGCCCGTGGCTGTACGCGTGGGATGGGCAGCAGATCTCGTTCGTGACGGACGTGCTCTGGAAGTCGCCGCTGGGGTTGCGACTGAACGCGCAGGACACCGCTGGCGTCGTCACGACGCAGGACTGGGTGAAGGTGCGGGGCGATCAGCTGAAGGCCCGCGTCGATGATGCGGCGGGCGGCGCGTCGGCGTCGGGCGCGTCGGCGTCGGGCGGCGCGGCCTCCGGCGCGGACGCGAGCGGCGACGGCAAGCCCTACCTGGACCTGCGCGTCACCGGCGAGCTGTGGGAGACGCACTACTGGGACTGGTTCAGCCTGATCGCCGTCGACCACGCGCCGGACACCGAGGTCTGGGTCGATGAGCGCTTCGTCGTGCCGCCCGCGCCGCTGACCGTGCAGCCGACGGGGCCCGTGCTGCCCGTCGCCGCGGCCATCGACGATAAGGGGCGGGACGTGATGGACCTCGTCGGCCAGCGCGACAATCGGTACCTCGACACGTTCGCGCTCGGGAAGTACCAAGGGCTGGCTGAAGACCACTGGGTCGACCTCGCGATCGACCCGGCGAGCGTCGGCGGCGATTTGACGAAGGCCGTCGTTATCGCCCAAGGGTGGCTGTACCCGACGGACAGCTCGATCAACGTCGCGCTGGGCCAAGGCAAGGGCCCCAAGCCGCAGGCGCTCAGCACGGAGACGATGGACGGCAAGGGCGGTTGGACCGTCGTCGAGCCGTTCATCGGCTTCCCGGCCGGCAAGGGCAAGACGATGCTGATCGACCTGGCCAAGCTGGCCGACGCGCCGCGCGACGAGGCGGGGCGCGTCCACCTGCGGCTGCGGGACAGCATGGAGATCTATTGGGACCGCCTGGGCGTGGCCGTGCGCAAGAGCGCGGACGCGGCGACGGTCACGACGGCCACGCTCCGATCGGCCGTGATGGACTACCACGGCTTCTCGATGACCAACCAATATGGCCGCGGCGTCCAAGGCCCGGGCGCATCACCGCGCAGCCAGCCGGACACGCCGGACTACAACCAGATCGCCTCCCTCGCGCCGATCTGGCTCGACCTGGCCGGCTGGTACACCCGCTACGGCCCCGTCGACGAACTGCTGGCCAAGATCGACGACCGCTACGTCATCGTCAACGCCGGTGACGAGGTCCGCCTCAAGTTCGACGACCTCCCTCCGCCCGCCGCAGGCGTGTCAAGGGACTATGTCTTCCAGAGTGACGGGTGGAACAAAGACGGCGACTTCAACACCGCCTACTCCGGCACCGTCCACCCGCTGCCATCGCACGGCAACCCGAAGTACGTCGATCAGAAGGTGTACGGCGCGGCCGGCACGCTGACGGACGACCCGATCTACCAGGGATATCGGGATGACTGGGAGAACTACCACACCCGCTACGTCTCCCCGCTGCCGGTGCAGCGCGCGCTGTGGGACGACGCGCAGCGCGTTGGGCCCGACGGGGCGAAGGACGGCGCGGGCGACGATGCGGCGGCGGAACGCACGATGGGGGACGACAAATGATGACCGACGCGAACGAAGCTCAGCCCCGCAACCCGTACCTGAACGCGCTGCGGCGCTTCGGCCCGCCGATCCTGTTGGTCGGCCTGCTGGTCGCCGCCGGCTACCTCGCGCAGCGGTCCGGCGTCAACGGCGGCGGCGGGCCGGTCGGCGGGCCGGTCGGCGGCGACGCGAGCACGGCCCTCGCGCGCTACGGCTTCCACTTCACCGAGGTGTCCAAGGCCAGCGGCATCGACTTCACCCACGAGGCCCCGACGTTCGACCCCAAGCTGAAGCACATCATGCCGCAGGTGGCGGCGATGGGCGCGGCGGTCAGCGTCATGGACGTGGACGGGGACGGGTGGCTCGACCTGTATGCTGTCGACAGCGCGGAGGGGAGCCTCAACCGGCTGTACCGCAACAAAGGCGACGGGACGTTCGAGGACATCGCCGGCGCGGTGGGCCTGGCGGATGTCAACCCGATCGGCAGCGGCGTCTCCGCCGGCAGCGTCTGGGGCGACTTCGACAACGACGGCGACAGCGACGTGTTCCTGTACAAGTGGGGCAAGTCGGAGCTGTATCGGAACGACGACGGCAAGCACTTCACGCCGATCGGCGCGGCGGCCGGCGTGCCGGCGTGGGCGAACATCAACAGCGCCACGTGGCTGGACTACGACGGCGACGGGCTGCTCGATCTGTTCTTCGCCGGCTACTACGGGGAAGCGATCGACCTGTGGAAGCTGACGGACACCCGGATGATGCCGGACAGCTTCGAGTACGCGGAGAACGGCGGCCGGCGCTACCTCTACCACAACCTGGGGAACGGCGCGTTCGAGGACGTCACCGAGCAGGCGGGCATCGTCAGCCGGCGCTGGGCGCTGGCGGTCGCGGCGGCGGACCTGCGCGGGACGGGCCACCCGGATATCGTCGTCGCGAACGACTACGGCGTGTCGGAGTACTGGGCGAACGACGGCCATGGGCACTTCACGGACATCGGCGCGGACAGCGGCATCGGCTACCGGCCCAAGAGCGGCATGAACGTGTCGTTCGGCGACATCTACAACGACGGGCGGCGCGGGATCTACATCTCGAACATCAGCGAGCAGGGCGTCCTGATGCAGGGCAACAACCTCTGGTTGCCGCGCGAAGGGGCGCCGGCCGATGCGCCGAAGTTCGACAACCTGGCCAGCTCGCTCGGGGTCGAGCTGGGCGGCTGGAGCTTCGGGGCGCAGTTCGGCGATCTGAACAACGACGGCCACACGGACTTGTTCCTGACGAACGGCTACGTCTCGCAGAACAAGGACAAGAGCTACTGGTACGACTACTCGAAGATCGCCGGCGGCAACAGCGCGATCATCTCGGACGCCGCGAACTGGCCGGCGATGGACGACACGAGCCTGGCCGGCTACCAGCCCAAGCGCGTCTGGCTGAACGACGGCACGGGCCAGTTCACCGACGTGGCCCAACAGGTGGGCGTGACGGACACGTTCGACGGGCGCGCCGTGGTGCTGGCGGACCTGTGGCACCGCGGCGTGTTGGACGTGGTCGTGGCGCACCAGCGCGGGCCGTTGCAGGTGTACAAGAACGAGGTGGCGGCCGATCGCCACTGGATCGCGTTCGACCTGAAGGGCGCCGGCGCCGTGAACCGCGACGCGATCGGCGCGCAGGTGGTGCTGCACTGGGCCGGCCAACAGCAGCGCCAGGAGGTGCTGGCGGCCAGCGGCTACTGTTCCCAGAACATGCGCCAGCTCCACTTCGGCCTAGGCGACGCGGCGGCGGTCGAGTCGGCCGACATCCGCTGGCCGGACGGGACGCAAGAGACGATCACGGCGCCGGCGGTGGACCAGGTGCACACGATCACCGCCGGGCAGCCGGCGGCCCAATCGCGCTGACGGCGCAGCGAAGGAGTAGCCCATGTCCGCCACCGCCTCGACGGCGCCGACGCTCCCACCGGCGCACCAGAGCCACTGGTATTCCATACCGCTGAGCAGCCGCTACCTGCCGCCGTTCCTGATCACGCTGATCCTGGTCGTCGGCAACGCTACGTTCCGCGGCCTGGAGGGAATCGACAAGACGCTGCTGTCGATCGCCACCAGCGTCGCGACGGAGTTCGTGCTGTCCAAGCTCGTGCGCGGGCGATGGCCGAATGCCGCCAGCGCGTACATCAGCGGGATCTCGATCGGGATGCTGCTGCGATCGCCGTTCTACTGGCCGTACATCCTGTGCGCGATGATCGCGATCGCGTCCAAGTACGTCCTGCGGCTGCACGGCAAGCACATCTGGAACCCGTCCAACTTCGCGATCGCGATGATGGTGATCCTGGCCCACAACGCGGTGGCGACGCTGTCGATCCAGTGGGACAACAAGGTCTACGTGATGCTGATCATCTGGGCGGTCGGGGCGTTCATCATCGGCCGCCTGAAGCGCTTCCACATCTGCCTGACGTACGTCGTGTCGTTCCTGGCCTACGGCGTGATCCGCCACTTCATCACGGGCGATCCGCTGCTGGCCGAGATCGCCCCGATCACCGGCCCGATGTACCAGCTCTTCACGTTCTTCATGATCACCGACCCGCCGACGACCGTGAAGGGCCGCGTGCCGCAGATGGTGGTGGCATTCCTGATCGCGACGGCGGAGTTCATCCTGCGGATCGTCGGCGGCATGCACCTGGCCTGGTGGGGCTTCGGGAGCATGGTGCAGATCATCAGCGTGCACGCGCCGTACTTCGCGCTGTTCACGGTTGGGCCGATCTCGTTCGTGTGGCAGATGTTGCGGCTGGAGGGGAAGGCGAAGGCGGGGGCGGGCGCGAGCGGGGGTGCCGGAGCAGGCGGGGGAGCGGGGGCGATGTCGGCGGGGGCGGCGGGGTGAGGTTGAATGATGGTCCCGGTCCGAGGATCGGATAAGGCGCTGACTATCTACATTTGATCGCGACTAATTTCGCTGGGGATCCGCGCCAGGATCACAGCGCATGAG
This sequence comes from Ardenticatenales bacterium, assembly GCA_039931375.1. Taxonomy (GTDB): domain Bacteria; phylum Chloroflexota; class Anaerolineae; order Epilineales; family Epilineaceae; genus Avedoeria. Next base: position 1,645 of record JBDTSC010000217.1, on the reverse strand, counting down.
GGCGTGATCCACGGTGATATTTAGGGTGGTCGACTGTTAATTGAGCGGAGGTGGATGCGCACGGTCGAGGAGGTGAAAGAGCCTGCTTGCAAACGCCAGCCATGCCAACGCCTCGCGCGCAGTCAGGCTACCTAGCCTATGAGCCATGGTACTCGCGGAGGAGATCCTCATCGGTCAGCTGCCGGTTGTGCTTCGGATGGCCGGTGCCCCCTGCCCCCTCAAGAACCTCAGCCCAGCCCCCAGGGAACAGGCGCAGAATTCGATACTGACTGATGCCGGTCATGCGCTTGAAATCGCTCTGCGAGAGCGTGCTGCCATGTTCGGAAAGAACTCGTTGGGCGACACCGTGACTCGTCGCAGCGGATCAGCTTAGCCTGCACCTTTTGCATGTCGCGGACGGTATCCCAACTCCGGCCATCAGGCAATCACGCTGTCTGGCAGCCGGCCCCATGCGGCGAAGGGTTTCTCGAGTGGTTGCGCAGCGACGCACACAACGTTATCATTGTGTCGTGATGCCGCCCTTCCTCCCGAACGGAAACCTGCCGCTTGGCATCTACACCGCATCGTGGCCAGAGATGGTCACCCGGTTCGGGTGGAACGCGCACCGACTGCGACTCTTGGCAGGTTTGCAGGCAGCCTTGGTTTCGCTACGCCACGCGGGCTGCCGCGCGGTGTACTTGGACGGGAGCTTCGTGACCACCAAGGAGGCGCCGGAGGACTTCGACGGCTGCTGGGACGTCACCGGAGTCGACGCCGCACTGTTGGATCCAGTGCTGCTCGACTTCGCGGACCAGCGTTCCGCACAGAAGGCCAAGTTCGGTGGCGAACTGTTTCCGGCGCAGCTGCCGGAGGGCCAGAGCGGAATGCGGTTTCTGGAGTTCTTTCAACTCGACCGGGAGACCGGCATGGCCAAGGGGATCGTAGTGATCGACCTCGGCGACTGGGTGGAGGTGGTCGGATGATCAAGAACGAGCGCCAGTACCGGATGGCTGCAGCGCAGGCGGAACGGTTCGAGCACGTGGCGTCGGAGGTGGCGGCCGCTGGCGACTTGGCCGGCGACACATCCAGTCCATTGCGTGTGGCGGAGTTACAAGGTTTGTGGAGCCAGGCCGAGAGCCTTCGGCACGAGCTGGCCGAGTACGACAAGCTGCGGTCGGGGCGAGTTCGGTCGTTCGCGGCGGACACGCTCACCGACCTTCCGGACTTGCTGATCCAGGCGCGCATTGCCCGCGGCTTGACGCAGCGAGAGCTGGCAGAACGCTTGGGGCTCAAGGAGCAACAGGTTCAGCGCTATGAGTCAACGTCCTACGCGTCGGCCAGTCTTGCCCGTCTTCGGGCGGTTGCGGACGCGCTCGACTTGAGCGTGCGCGAGGAAGTTACGCTGCTCGGCGAGTGATCGCCATCCGTCTTCGGTGCCCAGAACTGCCCATGTCGCCCGTAGCCAACGCGCTCTCGCCGCTCCCGCCCCAAGTTCCATAGCCCCATCCGCCCCAAGATCCCATGTGTAGTTGCCCGAAGTCAGCATGTGTACCTACGCCCACTCCACACACGTACTTCAGGCCACTCCACATGCGTACTTGCGCGCACACCACATGCCGAATCGTCGCCGGGGCCTATCACCACCCCCACAAGGCCTCAACCGGCA
>JBDTSC010000216.1:0-6407 GCA_039931375.1 Ardenticatenales bacterium | reverse complement strand
CACGCCCGTCAGGATGACGCCACAGGTCCTGTTGTTGGTCGCCGCCCTGTGGGCAGGCACCACCGCCTGGGGACTGTATTGGCATCCGCAGCGCGGTTTCTGGCCAGCCGTGTTGATCGGCTTCGTCACGACGGTTCTTTTGACGCTGGCGGACTTCGGGCATGCGCTGGCCCACATCTTCAGTGCACGGTACGCCGGGGCGCCCATGGATGAAATTCGCGTAACCGCCACACAAATGCCACACACTCTCTATGCCAACAACGCGGTAGCGCCCAACGTTCACCGGCTGCGGGCCGTGGGGGGGCCGCTCTTCAACGCCGCGATGCTGGCCCTGAGCGCGGCGGTGTGGGCGGTGGGGCCTCCCAATTCGATCGTGCGGGAACTGGCCACCTGGTCCGCCGCCGCTCACGGCATGATGATGATCATGAGCCTCGCGCCGGTACCCGTGGTAGACGGCGGCACGCTCCTGAAGTGGACCCTGGTGGCTAGGTCGTGGCCCGAAGCGCGCGCTGAAGCGACGGCGAAGCGATTCGGCTGGCTTGCCGGCATCGCGTCGGTTCTGATTGGGCTGGGACTGATCGCCCTTCGGGTCAAGCTGGTCGGCGGGGTCTTCGCACTTGCGGGCGTCATCGTGCTCGCCACGGCGGTCGGCGTGATCCAGTAGCATGCCGATCGCCTAGCGCATCACCGCCCAGGCGTCTTCCGTCGTCTCCGGTCGTGTCCGGCCTGGAGTGGGCGGCTCGCATCGGGTAGAATTGTCGATTATGAACCAGACAGCCATCCGTGACGTCATGACGCCAGAGCAGGTCGCCGACTACCTACAGTTAGCCACCGAGACGGTGTACCGGCTCATTCGGCAGCGGAAGCTCGCTGCCACGCGAGTTGGGCGCGCCTACCGTATCCCCCGCCAAGATGTCGAGAGCTTCATTGCGGCCAACAGCACGAGGGAAGCGGTGCGCAGCCTGCTCTTCCAGCGGATGATGGCAATCTCCGGCCGCGCTGACTCCGAACTCGACGGCGACTCGCTGCTTGCGTCCCTGGAAGCGGCCGACGAGGGTGGTTCGGGCTCGCGCACCAACTGATGATCGCCGCGGTCTTGGACGTGTGCGCATCGCTGTGTGGAGAAGGTGCCGGGCTGCGGAGGGTTATGGTGGTGCATAGCAGACCGCATACCCATCAGCGCACGCCGCTTAAAGATGGTATGGAGGCCCAATCCTCCAGATGGATGCCCATGCTCAGTGCCGGGGCTGCGGTCATGACTGCAGTAGGGTTCCTTTTCTTCAACATGATTGGCGATCGGGTGACGGCGAGTCTATCCGAGGAATCTACAGATCGTCTCGCAACTCCAACGCCCAAGTGGGCATGGAACGGAAGCGACGTGGTTCCTGAATCCTATGCTGTGCTAGGTACGCCCATTGTGATCGACCTTGATGGGGACAAGTTGCCCGAAGTTGTCTTCGTATCCGGCCCAAATGACATCAGTCGAGTTGGCGAGGGAACACTGCGGGCTGTGAGTGGGCGTGATGGCTCGGAAGTCTTTACTGTTACGAATCCAGCTTTGTATCTCAATGCGCAAAATGGCCTGGCGGGAGGCGATATCGACAACGACGGGCGGCCTGAGATTATCGGACGGACCTCGGCCGACACCCTCATCGCTTTCGAGCACGACGGCACGTACAAGTGGACGAGTCCAGATCTCGCCTGTTGGGGCAACAAGGCCCATGCGGCAATCGCCGACGTGGACCATGACGGAACGCCTGAGATCGCGATCTGCGCCACCTTGCTCAACAATGACGGAACGATCCGATGGCAGCATCGCCCTGTCTCGACTGGGACTGAGACATCTATCGCCGACATCGACCTTGACGGCGACATGGAGGTCATTGACGGTTGGCGCGTGTATTTGAGCGATGGAACGATCTTGTGGGAGCACCCAGAGTTTCGCACGGTCGCCAGTGCTGTTGCCAATCTCGATGACGACCCAGAGGGAGAAGTGATTATGATTGAGGAGGAAAAATGCTATATCTTAGAACATGATGGGACGATCAAGGTGGGCCCCGTTCTTCTGCCTCTTGAGGTGGCTGTCGGGCTTTCGTCCTGGGGTTCTCCGGTCATTGCGGATGTCGATGGTGATGGGCGACCCGAGATTGGGATTGCCGGGGGCGGACGGTATTCGATGCTCGAGCATGATGGTACGCTAAAATGGAGCGTACCGGTGGGTGCCTTCAATTTCTTTCGTGGTGCCGCGGCCGCGGATCTTGATGGCGACGGTACCGCAGAAATTGTCTTCCAAGGCCCCGAGGGTCTCATGATCATCAGGGGCACAGACGGACACATGGTATGGCAATATTCGACGCCGGAGAGGTCCGCTACCTTTGCTTTTAATTTGCCTGTGATTGCCGATGTCGATGCAGATAGTCACGCGGATATAGTCTCAATCTGGACGAGCCGATCGAGTGCTCAGCCAGTTCCCGCCATGCTGGTGTTCGGTGATAAATCGTGGATGCCGACACGTCCGATCTGGAACCAGCACAGCTATCACGTCACCAACGTCAATGATGATGGAACGATTCCGAGGTACGAAGAGCCGAATTGGAAAGCTCACAATAACTATCGAGCCAACGAGCGTCTTGCGGGACCATATCCGCGGCTGCAGCAAGTCTTCATGCCCCTGACGCTCTCCGAGCAGGGACGCAAAGCGCTGCGAGCGGTCGATGTTGTGCTTGCCGTGGATACGTCGAATAGCATGGTGGGTACCAAGATCGAAGCTGCCCGATCGGCAATCCGGCTCTTACTCGACGAGATCTCGTGGCAGCATGATCACGTCGCGCTCGTGTCTTTCAGCGAGGCGGCCAAGCTGTGTCAGCCCTTGACTGGCGACCGCGACGCAGTCTGGACAGCGCTCTCCTCCATCGTGCTGGCCTCGGGCACTCGCATCGACGAGGGGCTTAGGCTCGCTCGTAGCGAGCTTGAAGGAGAGCGAGGACGAGGGGAGGCGGTCGCTCGTGTTGTGGTCGTGCTTACCGACGGTCTACAGGTATCATCTCCCGACCTTGCGGTCCAGGAGTCTGTGAAGATACAGGCAATGGGTGCGCGGCTGATCGTTGTCGGCTTGGGGACGGACGTAGACCGTGGTTTCCTTGAACGCCTCGCCGGACTGCAGGGGCGCGCGTACTTTGCTCCTGAGCCGGCGGACCTTGCAGAAATCTATCAGTCGGTTGGACGCGTGCTCTCGTGCCAGACAGAAGACTACTGGGGGCACCGGTGCGGCTAGGTGATTCGGGTCGATCCCACTGCTTGTCCAAGACCCACGGTGCCAAGCTTGTCCGAGACAGCCGACGCCGGATCATTAGCCTCTAACCAGCGGGCGGGGACATGGGAGCACGTGATGGGAGAGACGGGGGTGATGGCCGAGCAGCGCAACGGCGCGGGCGAGCGGACGATGGCGGACACGGGGGTGCTGGCGCGACCGCGGCGGCGGACGTTCAGCGCCGAGTACAAGCTCCGGATTTTGCGTGAAGTGGATGCCTGCGACGTCGTGGGAAGCGTCGGCGCATTGCTGCGACGTGAGGGTTTGTATTCCTCGCATCTGTCGGATTGGCGCCGACAATGTGATGCTGGACAATTGGCTGCGCTGGCACCCAGGAAGCGTGGTCTGAAAGCGCGTCCCGATGCACAGCGAGTGATCGTGCTGGAGCGTGAGAACGCGCGGCTGCGACTGCAGCTTGAGCAAGCGGAGACCATTATCGAGGTCCAAACGAATCTTGCAGGTCTCTTGGGGCAGTTGCCGGCGTACGTTGTTAACCGTCCGCGGAAGCGGGGCAGGCCCATTGCTTGATTCCGCTGCTGGCCCGTCGATCATTCGAACCATGACACCGACGTCCGCTCGGCCCTGTCCGTCTCGGCCCTGTCCGTCTCGGCCCACTTAGTGACGCTGTCCGCCCGAATCGCCAAGTCACGCCGATGCAGCACGGTTGGAGGCCGGACATGAAGCGTTCACTTGCATCCGGGGCGCTCGTGTTCGTGGTGCTGGTCCTACCGACTGTGGCCGCGGCGGCGGCCCATGCCGCGCTTCGGGCCGATCGTCCGCTGTTCACGTTGGATCTTGGCGCCCCATCGTTCGGTGGCGGTGCCGTCGCCGACCTGGATGGCGATGGCCGGCCCGAGGTGCTCGTTGGCACGTACTACCATGACGAGCGCGTGCTGGCCCTGCGCAGCGACGGTACGTTGCTTTGGCAGCGACCCAGCGGCGGTGGCCCGGTGGACGACTCGGTGACGGTGGCGGACCTGGATGGCGACGGCGTGCCCGAGGTGCTGTGGGGCAACTCCGGGTCGACCGTGTTCCACGTCGCGGACGCCACTGGCCACGATCGCTGGACGAAGACCATCGGCGAGGTGCTGGACGCGCCGGCAGCGGTCGCGGACATGGACGGCGACGGGCGACTGGACATCGTGCTGGCCAGCTGCGGCTCAGCCGCGGGCGGCGGCCTGCGCGCGTTCGCTGGCGATACCGGCCGCGAGCTGTGGCACGCCGAGCGGGGCGGCTGCTACCAGAGCGCGCCGCTCTTGTTAGACCAAGACGGCAACGGTCGCTTGGACGTGGTGGTGTCCACCTGGTTCGACAACAAAGTGCGCGCCTTCTCGGGCCAAGACGGCACGCTGCGCTGGGAGACGACCATCGGCGGCTGGACCTACCACGCCGGCGCCTTCGGCGACCTCAACGGCGACGGCGTGCCCGACGTGGCGCTGGGGGACTATTCCGGCACGCTGTGGGCACTCGATGGGCGCAGCGGGGCCGTGCTCTGGTCGGAGAAGCTCGAGGGCGTCACCTATGTCTTCGGCCCCACGGCCATGGGCGACCTGGACGGCGACGGTGCCACCGAGGTTGTCGTGGCCGCCGACAACGTGCAGGTGTTCGATGCCCACGGCCGGCGCCGCCTGAAGCTCGCCCTGCCGGGCTACGGCACGCGCGGGCCCGCGCTCGCCGATGTCGACGATGACGGTCACCCAGATATCGTCGTCGCCAGTGATGGCCCAGCACTCACCGCCTTCGCCGGCACCGACGGGCGCGTGCTCTTCAGCCATAGCTTCCCCGACCACGCCGCCTTCGACTTCCAGCCCACCGTGGCCGACCTGGACGGCGACGGCGTGCTGGACGTCTTCGGCGTCTTCGGCCGCGGCCAGTCGGACACGCCGGAACAGAACTGGGGCCGCGCCGTCGCGCTACGGCTCGGCGGCCACGGCCCCGGCTGGGTGACCTACTCGCACGACCTCCACCACAGCGGCAACTACGGTTATCTCGGCGGCACCACGCTCATTGGCACGCGCACGCCATGGGCCACCGCACCGACCGGCACGCCGAAGGCGACTGCCACCACGGCGCCGCGGACCGCTTCCCCGTCGAGGACGCCGACGGCCACGAGTCAGCCGGTCCCGACGCGCACGTCCGAAGACAGCGACGGCTCACGCTGCTACCTGCCGTCGGCGACACGGTAGGCGGCGGCCGAGCACCCCCGCCCGTCCCGACGTCTGAGCACAGCATTCTCAGCCTCACGTGCTCCAGCCCGCTCCGCCGCCTCTGCTGGCCAACGCTCCATGGATCCGCTAGCCTTCGCCCGTCTCTACAGTCGCGCTACCGGCTGAACGGTTATCTCAGACCCTGCCTCGGCCAGACGGTGGGCCTGCCCCGCTTCCATTAGACGTGGCCTTGAGATTCGGACGCGTGCCCTGCTCGATACTCGTCGTGCCGGGGCTGTGCTGGTTCATGTCAGGCCGCCCGCCGCTCTTACTCGGCCGGGCTGAGGTAGCCGAGGGCGAGTGACGACTGTTCGCAACGGCACGCTAAACACGTAGCATCCAGGGAGCGGCGACGTGAGCGTCTGGGAGTATCGAACGGCCTTCAGCAAGACGGGTAACACAATCGATCTTGCGTCCGGTGAGACGATTGCGATTGAGGCCTACGCCAACCTTCTTGGGGGCGAGGGCTGGGAGTTGGTGTCTGTCGTGCCGAAAACCTATTCGGGAACGTGGCGGGCGCCGTTGCCCGGCTTCACCCTCTGGTTCAAACGTCCGCGGCGAAGCGGATGAGTGCATGCATCGGAGCGCGGGTTCGCCGGCTGCGGCGCTGGCAGGATGGGGATCCGGCTGCCCCGACGTACCCCGTGGATCTGCCCGCGGCGACATCCCTGCTCCCGACCAGCACTCACTGTAAGACCCCCGCGAGCTCACGGCATTTATGGAACCATCTTCCGAATCGGCTTGAGGCTTTGAGCTCGCATCTTCTGAGCGATATCAAACGTCAGCTCCTCAGAGGCATATGCGACAATACCCGATGCGCCACCCACCCCTAGGTAGAATGCGCGGCCCTGTCGCTGATCTTCTTCATTGACTCGGCTTACAAGTCCGTT
>JBDTSC010000215.1:0-6420 GCA_039931375.1 Ardenticatenales bacterium | reverse complement strand
GGCGCGGACGTCGTCACCCACGGTTCGCGTTCGCGTCGAACCGGCCGTGGATCAGCCGGCGTCGCGCAGCAGCGCGGTGAGCTCGCCGAGGATCATCGCCGTGGCGCCCCAGATCTCGTGCCCGGCGACGCGCAGCGCCGGTACTGGACGCGGCTTGCCGTCCAGCCCTCGTCGGACGATGGTGCACCGCGCGGCGGGATCGTACAGCGCCGCCAGCGGCGCCTCGACCAAGGCGGCGACCTCGTCCGCGGCCGTGACGAAGGCGGGGCGGGCGGCGGCGGCGGCGACGATCGGAAACACGAGGTAGTTCGTCGGCGGGATCCACAGCGGCGAGAGGTTGCCGAGGATGGCGACGGCATCCGTCAACCCGACCTCCTCGGACGCCTCGCGCAGCGCGGCCTCGGCGGCCGTCTCCTCCGGCTCGATCCGGCCGCCGGGGAAGGAAACCTGGCCGGCGTGATCCCGCAGGTCGGCGCGCCGCTCGGTGAGCACGATGTGCGGCGCGTCGTCCTTCGGGTACATCAGGACGAGAACCGCGCCCTCGCGCGCGCCCCCCATGCGGGCCTCATCGACCGTCCGGCCGACCCGACCGGCCACGCTGAGCGGGCGGAACGCGTTCTCGCCGGGCCGGTCGGGCCGGGCGAGGCGCGCGGCGAGCCGGTCGACGAGGGCGCGCTGCGAGGTGAGGAACGGCGCGGGTGCCTCGCTCACGGCGCCTCTCCGACACGGTAGCCGGTGGCCTGCAGCCATGGGTAAAGGTAGCTATTGATCATATAGGCCCAATGGTACGCCGGACTGTATGAGACCCATGGCGCGACCTTGCACGGCACCCCGGCAAAGCCGGGCGGGTTTTCGATGTACTCGTCGAGCACCGCATCGAGCCGTCCCCGCCAGCGCGCGGCCGTCGTGTGGTCGCCGACGGACAGCGCCGTGTGGATGAGCGGAACGGCGGCCAGCAGGATCGAGAGTCCGGCCGGGTGGCCGATCTCGGACACGAAGCGCGCGTCGCCGCCGCCTCCGTGGCCGATCGTGTCGACGTAGAGCGCGCCAGGGCGATGCTCGCCGCACGGCATCGTCCAGCGCGGATAGCGAGCGACGTCGAATCCGCCGCCGCCGCCCGCGCTCAGATCCACCAGGCTGTGCCCGTCCGGCATGATCAACGTGGCCTCGGCGGAGCGCGCCATCACGGTCCACGCTTCAGGCGGCGCGAACGACGGCCACGGCCGGCCGTCGGGCTCGTCGGTGGTCTGATGGGCCAGACCGATCGCCGTCCATGCGAAGCCGAGGTAGGGCAACGATGGAGCGTCGTCCTGGTGGTTCTCGAGCCAGTACCGGTTCTGCCCATACGGCCCACCGCTCATCTCGTCGCCGACGGTGCGTACGGGCACCCCGAAGATTGGGTCGGGGCGGTTGTAGCTGATCGCGTAGTCGACATAGTGACGAGCGGCGGCCACCAGTTCCGTGCGCTCGGTGGCTGAAATCCGGTCGCCCGCGACCGCCATCGAAACGAGCACGCCGGCGCCCATCCACGCCATCTCCTCCGCCGGCGTGTTCGCCTTGTCCGCGTCCCAATGGATCGTGATCGAGCTTGTCGCGGCGACCGGTTCGCCGTGCAAGGACTCCGCCGGCGCCTCCGCCGCCGTGTGGGTCGTGAAGTCGATGCCCGTGTTCGGCATCCGGCCCGTGGACCAGAACGCGGAGCGCCAGGCGCGCGCGGTGCTGACGAGCACGTCGTCCACCTTGCTTAGCAGATCGTCGTCCACCGGGCCGGTGCGACGCAGGACGTCCAGCAGGACGCCGATCTCGGACGCGCGTTGTGTGTTCTGCCAGATCGCGGCGCGTGTGTCGCGGTAGCCCCAGCAGACTTCTGTCTCGTTGTGTCCGAACGGGTTCGGCGGGTCGCACCGTCGGAACACGAACCGCTCCATCGCGTCCGTCGCGCGGCGTAGGTACGTCTCGCCCCAGCGATGCTCAGCGACGACGTCCGGATCGGTGAGCGTACGGCCGCCTCGTACGAGCCGGAGCGCGCGAACGGCGTGGGACAAACCGTAGGCGTCGGGCACCCAGACCTGGCACGCGTCGCGATGGGCGCCGGCCCCGAAGACATCAGGAATGTCCGGGAAGTCGTGGCAGGCGGCGTCGACGTTCGCTGCCGCGGCCGCGATGGTCGGCGTGGTCGCCTCATTCGGCACGAGTGAAGCGAGCGGGTTCCGCTGTTCGAAGGCCTCCAGTGCGGTCCAGACGCGGTCGGCAAGGTCGTCGTCCGGCCATGAGCCGACGTCGCGTGCGACGCGCGGCAGGTAGATGCGCGCCGGACCATCGTCCATCGAGGAGCCTGCGACGGACGTCGACGCGGCAGGCTCGGTCCGCGCGGGGCGGGCGGTCGCGGCAACGGCGAGGACGGCGGCGGCGAGGACGGCGGACGCGGCGGCGAGGGCGTGGATGGCGCGCTTGGCGCGGACGACGCGGTCGGAGGGCGATCCGATCGTGGGATGGCGGAGAAGGTTCAACTCGACAACCCCCAAGCGCATGGCGTTCGCCGCGCCGGAGCGGCGCCGCGGCCGAAGTATGCGCCTGTTCGGCCCACCATGTGCGCCGCGCCGGCCGCTTAACGCGCGAATCGGGCGGCGCAGGCCGCCCGATTCACACGGGGTACTGAGAGGTGTCTGATCGGTTGCGACGACAGTCTACCCGAAGGTCGGGTGGACGGACATCGGCCGAAAGGTGGATTGGTACATATGACCGACGGTCCGATGCGTCGCGCTGGCGACCGGAGACACCGATGCGATGGGCCGACGACCGCGCCGTTAACGCAAAGCGCCCTGGCTGGGCGTCGGCCCGGCCAGGGCGCAGAACGAGCGGGGCGTCCGCGGCGCCTAGCGCCATGAGCGCCCGAGCCGCTCGATGCGGCTCAGAAGCGAGCGGCGGGGCTTGCGGTCCTCGGGGACCCGATCCCCTAACTGCTGGCGGATGCGCAGCTGTCCGATCGCTTCGCGGCGCAGGTCATCGAAACGGGCCTGCTGTGAGGTGACGGCTGACGGAAGAAACATGGTGAACCTCCAAATTGGGCCAAGTCAGGATCGACGGTGATCCTTCTTCAATCGTGGATCAGGATACCGGACGACAGCGTGCCGCGCATCGGCCGAAAGATGGACGTTCACCGCGTCGTCGGGAGATCGTGTCGGCTGCGCCGCATACGCCGCTCAAAGGAGGCCGATCGATCGGGCGTGCGCCACCGCTTGGGTCCGCGAGCGGACGCCGAGCTTGCCGAAGATGTTGTTGATGTGGGTCTTGACGGTGGACAGCGCGATGACGAGCCGATCGGCGATCTCCTGATTCGTGGCCCCGTCCGCCACCGCGGCCAGCACCTCGAGCTCCCGGGCGCTCAGCGGTTCGAGCAGATCCGCGTTCGCCGCCGCGGTGGCGCCAGACGTGCGCGCGGTCACCGGATCGCCCGCGCCCGTCGGTGCGATGGCGTTCGCCGCCGCAGCCCACGGCCCTGGATCCATCGGACCGAGCGCCTTGGCGAGCTCCGCGGCGTAGCGGGCCAGGACTTCGCCCGCCGGTTCGGGCGCGACGCCGTGGCCGGGTTCGACGATGAGCGCCAGGAGCGTCGCGGCTACGGCGCCCTCGTCCACGACGGTGCGCACATAGCCTTCGGGCTGAGCGAGGGCCAGCATGCTGCGCGTCGCGGCGGTGGCGGCGGCCCGATCGCCCCGGGCGTATGCCAGCCGGGCTTCGAGCAGGCCCAACTCGATGCGCTCGGCAAGCCGTCCTTCGACGCCGTGGAGGGCGGCCGCCAGGCGCGCGACGTGTTGGGCGGCCGCATCGTCATCGCCTTCGAACAGTGCGAGGCGCGCCAGCAGCATGAGGTCTCCCGTCGCTTCGTCGGACCGCGGACCGTCGGTGCTCGGGCCCGTCGTCCGGCGACCTTCCGCGACGGCCCAGCGCAGCGCCGGGCCCGGATCGCCCGTCTGAAGCGCGAGGAGGGCGCGTACCGCATGTACGTCCGCCAAGTACTCCGCGCGGTCGTAGCGCATGGCCAACGCCTCGGCGGCGTTGAGGCTCGTACCGACATCCTCCAGCCGGGACTGGGCAAGGCGGAGCCGGGCGCGAGCGAGATGGCCGGCGACAGCGACGCGGACGTGCACGTGCCGGTCCTCGGCGAGGCGCAGGCCGGCGTCGATCCGCTCGTCCGCCTCCTCGCAGGCGTTCCACTCGCGCAGTACGTCGCCCAGCCCGACATGGGCAAGGCCCGTCAGCGGCAGGCCTTGCAGCGCGTTCTCGTCGGCGCAGGCGAGGGCCTCGCGGTACGCGGCGGCGGCCGCGTGCAGCGCGCCGTCCGCGTGGTGCGCGCGTGCCAGGTTGACGGACGCGGCGAGCGTCGCGTACGGGTTGGCGGCGCGGATGCCCAGGCCGCGCGCCTCGGCGAAGGCGCGTGCGGCGGCGGCGGGCTCGCCCCGCGACAGCTCGGCCAGGCCGAGGTCGATCGTGGCCAGACCGCGCCATGGCAGGTTGTCTTCGTTCAAGAGATCCATCGCCGCCCGCGACTCCGCCGCGGCGACGTCGCTCTGGCCGCGCACGCCGGCGGCGATGCCGCGGACGACGGACAACCGGCCGCGCCAGTCCGGCGTGTCCCCTGCCATCGTGTCGTCGAGCCCGCGAAGCATTGGTTCGACGGTCTCGAGGGACTGGCCCATGAGCACCTGGGTCAACGCCTCGTAGATGCCGAGGCGCGGGTGTCGGTCGATCGCGTCCGCTGGCAACGCGCGGATCCACCCCCGCAGCGTCGCCGCCCGTCCGAGCGTCCAGCTGGCGTCCGCCGCGGCCAGGATCAGATCGGCGGCCTCGGCCTCATCGCCCGCCTCCAAACTGTGCCGCACGGCACGCACGACGAACCCGTTGTCGCGGTACCAATCGGCGGCATAGCGGTGGAGGGCTTGGATGTCGGCCGGCGTGCGCTGCGCGGTCAGGCGCGCCCGCAGCGCGTCCGCGAACAGACGGTGGTAGCGATACCACTGCCGGGTGTCGTCCAGCGGCACGATGAACAGGTTCTCCGCGTCCAGCTGTTCGAGAATGGATTGGGACGTGCCGGCCGCCGCTCCGGTCACGGCGTCACACAGCGGACCGCTCAGCCGATCAAGCACCGCCGTGTCGATCAGGAATGCGCGCACGGAATCGGGCTGTCGATCGAGCACCTCGGCCGCCAGGTAGTCGCCGACAAAGCGATGGCCGCCGTCGAAGGAGGCCAGCACGGAGTCGATCCCGCGATCACGCGCCGCCCGCGCAGCCAGCACGACGCCCGCGATCCACCCCTCCGTGGTCTCGGTGAGCTTGGCGACGCCATCGTCGTCCGCGGGCAGGTCGTGCGCCTGGAGGTACGCGCGAACCTCGTCGCAGGAGAACCGCAGATCCGCCTCGGTCAGCTCGATCAAGCGGTCCGCCACCCGCCAGCGCGTGGTCGGCAGCGGCGGCTCGACGCGCGTCGTCAGGAGGGCGCGAGCGGATTCCGGAAGGTGTTCCAAGAGCAACCCGAGCGCACCAAGCACCGCTGGATCGTCTATCGCGTTCAGATGGTCAAGGGCGAGGATCCACGGACGATCCGCATCCACCAGCGCGTGGATCAGCCCCGCCACGAGCGCCTCGGAATCCAGCGATCCCCGCGCGCGTAGCAGGGCCGTGGCGCCGGGCGCCACGTTCGGCGACGCGGCGTGTACGGCGGCGACGAGGGCAGACCAGAAACGGCCGGCATCGTTGTCCGCTGCGTCGAGGGCGAGCCAGGCGATCGCGGGGCCTTGCTCGAGCCGTTCGTGCGGACCGCGAACCCCATCCCCCGAGGGCGCCGCGGGCGCCGAGGTCGACGAAGCCAGCGCTCGTAATCCACGCTGGGCATTCAGCCATTGGACGGCGGCGACGGTCTTGCCGAAGCCGGCTGGTGCGGCGAGCACCGCGATCCCCGCGGGCGGTGTGCCGTCCAGCAGCGTGACGAGGCGCGGCCGGGCGATCGTGCCGGGCCGCAGGTGGGGCAGGTAGAGCTTGGTCGCCAGAAAGCGGTCGAGCACGGTACGGAGACCTCGGACGGCGGCGGTAGCGGAGGCGAACGATTTGACGGCCAGCGCGGCGGATGGACCGACCGCAAGCACGAAAGTATAGCGCTCGGTGGTGGGCGCGGAATCTTTAAGGTTCGGGGGCTTGACATGGGGATTCGTTTTCCGTATCCTTCCTTGGCTCTGGCGGAGGCCAGATGGCCCACCACCCGTGAGGTGATGAGCGAGTGACAATCGCAACCTGTTCGATCGGGAGACTCGACACGTAGGGCGCCATGCGCGCCGGTCGCCGCGACCATGCGGCGATGGCACGTGGAGGTCCCCGCCGGAACCGAGAGGTTCGGGCGGTGTTTTTTTGGTCGAGCGGGGAGAG
>JBDTSC010000214.1:0-6451 GCA_039931375.1 Ardenticatenales bacterium | reverse complement strand
GTACTTGGGAACGCTGCCTCTTTTATTCCTCACCCACCAAACCTGTGACAGTCACCGGGGGTCCCGCGGGGCCCTCATCCTGCCTACGCCCTGAACGGGCGTAGGCTGTCCTTCTCCCACGTCGTGGGAGAAGGACCCGTTGGCGGGTCATCATGCGCAAGCCGGGCGTGCTGGAGCACCCGGATCGTCGTTGGGGCGACTGCTATAACTATGCGCCGCGCTCCCCCCGCACTTTCATTCGCTGGCGGGTGTGCGCGCCGCACATGCGCGACTAGTTCGATCGAGGCCCTTCGGCTTGCGCATCCGCCCCCGCCAACGAGTCCCTCGCCCACGACGTGGGAGAGGGACAGCGTACGCCCGTTCAGGGCGTACGCAGGGTGAGGGCAAGCCCGAGGCATCCGCGATCCCCGTCCGTCGTTCGATCGTCACCCGTCCACTGAGCCATCGTCACTGAGCCATCATCCGATGAACCTCCCCGACGTGCCGACAACCCACCCCACGCCCCCCGAAGACCCGCCGCCCCGCTCGCCGTGGCTGGCGCACTACGAGCCGGGCGTCCCGCCGGCGCTCTCCGCGGCGTCCGACGACTTCACGGCGCTCGTCGCGGACGCGGCGGCCGTCGCGCCCACGTTCCCGGCCGTCACGGATGGCCGGCGGTCGATGCACTACGCCGCGCTCAGCGCCGCCGCGGACGCCGTGACGGCCGCGCTGCGCCGGGACGGCATCGCGCCGGGCGACGCGGTGGTGGTCGCGCTGCCGCCGGCGCCGACGGCGCTGAGCGTCGTGCTCGGGGCGCTGCGGGCGGGCGCCTGCGTGGCGCCGGTCGACGGCGCGGACGCATCGGCAGCGGCCGAGGTGGCCGCGACGTTGCGCGCCCCGTTCGCCATCGTGGAGGACCGTATCGCCCTCGCGTATGCGACCGCGTGCGACCGGGCGGGCATAGCATCACGCCGGCTCGTGTGCGTTGACCTGACGCGCGAGCTGCCGCTGCCGCTCCGCGTGCTGGCCCGTTTCGCGGGCCGCCCGTCCGACCTGCCCTTGGCCGATGACGGTGTGGCGGCCCGCACGTGCCTGCCGTGGCGCCGTTGGCTGGCGGGCGATGGCGCCACGGCGGACGACCCGGCGACCGGCGGCACGCTCTGGTGCGATGGCGTCCGCTACGGCCAGGCCGCGCTGACCGCTGGCGCGTCGATGCTCAGCGCCTGGCTGACGGATGCCAGCCCGGGCGACGATACATGGCTCGTCCTGGCCCCGCTCAGCACGCCGTTGGGCGTCGTCGCAGCGCTCGGGGCGGCGCCGTTGCTGCGGGCGCGCGTGGCGCTCCCGGGCGCATGGCGGCCCGCGGACGTCGGCGACGCCCTGCGCTACCTGCGGCCGGCGTGGGTCGTCTCGGACGTCGGCGCGGTGGCGCGGCTGGTCGGGTCGCCCGAACTCGGCCTCTCCGAGCTGCGCTCGGTCCGCGGCTGGCTGGTCGGCGGTCCCGTGCCGGCGCCTCTGGCGCGGGCCTTCATCGATGCGACCAGCCTCGAGCTGTGCGTCGGCTGGGCGCCGCGCGGCGCGGCCGGGTTCGTGACGTGCAACCCCGTCAACGGCATGCGCGGGCCGCACAGCGTCGGCCTGCCGCTGCCCGGCGTGACGATCCATGCGTCCGACGCCGGGTTGGAGGTCGAAGCGCCGAACGTCGTGCCGCCCGGCGCGATCTCTCGGCCAGGCGCGCGGATCGACGCAGCCGGCTTCGTGGACGTCGACCACGCGCTGAACGCCCGGTCGGTCGCCCAGCAGGTCGGCGGACAGGAGAGCGCGTAACGGGCGGGCGCGGCCGCCGTTAACCACATTGTTGACGGGCCGGGAGCGCCATTCGGCGCCGATCCGTGGGTCGCGGGCCGTGCGGGGGACGCGCGGGCGCGTCATTAAGGTCGGCGCCGGGCATCGATCTTCTGGGCGGCGGCGAAAGCTGCTATCCTTTCCGGCATCGGGTCTGCCGCCATCCTTCGTGGGTTGACTGGTCGGTCGGTAGCTGGGCTGACCAGCCGAGCATCGGGGGCCATGGCGGCATCGACACATGGTCGAGCTCCTGCCAAACCGTCCGCATGCCGCAAAGGCACCCTTGTTCCGATGGAGGTATGACCTGATGAATCGAAAAGTGCTGCTGTTCGGGGTTACGGTCGCCGTGCTCGGCACGGCCGGCTTCGTCGCCGGAACGGCCCAGGCCCAGACCGCACAGGCGGGTTCGCCGCCCCAGGCGATGCGCATCGACCCGGCCAACGTCGTGGACGCGTCCAAGATGGCGGAGATCGGCGACATCGTCGAGCGCATCCAGCCGTTCCTGTTCGTGGCCGCCGACGGCACGATGCAGCTGCGCGACGACGCGACGGCCGAGGCGCTCGGCGTCAGCCAGGAGTTCCTGGATGACTACCGCGCCGCGATGGTCAACTCGAACACGCTGATCCAGCGAGGCGAAGTGACGCTCAGCGCCGACTTCAAGGTGACGGTGAAGGCGCTGCCCGAGCGCGACTTCAGCCCGGTCGTCGGCTTGCCGGCGCCCGGCGGCGCCGCCACCATGGGCGAAGGCACCCTGAGCGACGCGGCGTCGATCCAGAGCGCGTCGCCGGACAACTGGAGCGCCTACGGCTACCAGTCCGGCGCGATGTTCTACAACAGCTACAACGTCTACCGCCAGTACTACAACAACTACTACAACCTCTGCAACACGATGGCGGCGTACATCCGGCAGCCGTGGATCAGCAGCAACCTGGCCTACTTCTACGGCTACAACGGCGGCTACCTGAACAACAGCTGCTACCAGAGCACCGGCATGTGGTACTACCTGCCCTACCAGCAGGGCTGCCAGCAGTGGGTCCCGACGACGCGCTCGTACACGACGCAGTGCTACGGCTCGACGGTGAACTACCGCCCCGGCTACCTGTGGCAGAGCCGCTACGCGTACAACACGAGCTGCCGCTGCTACCAGTCGCAGTGGCAGTGGCAGGGATACTGGATGCGCTACTAAGCGTTATCGCCATTCGCCGGGCGGTTCGCCCGGTGGATTGGTTGCGCTCGAAACGGGGGTCGCTTCGGCGGCCCCCGTTTTGCGTGCGTTGGTGGGTGACGGTGGGCGGAATGGCGGTGTCGTTGGGCACGAGACCATGTATGGTTTGTCCCGAAACCATCAGTGATTCGGCTTCAGATCATAGGTGGTCTAGCGCCAGATCATAGGTGGTCTGGCCCCCGACCACTGGTGGTTCGGTGGCCGAACATCAGTGTTCGACGCCAATGCAGGGATCGCGTGCGGCGGAATCGAATCGGTGACAATAACTGACGCGTAGCTGCCAATGTTCGATGAGCGACATGGTAATAACAGCGTGAGCAGATTGCGGGATGAGGTAAACTGATCATGGAGCAATGTGAGTGAGGGACGGTGTTGCAATGGCGATGATGTGTGTAATTTGGCATACGAATGTGCGGATCGGCAGAGTGATGGTGGCCAAGGATTCTGTCGCGGCCAATGAACGCCCGGAGGCTGATGGATGGTGACCAAATGGTCCGCGTCCGGACATGGGATGCGGGACCAGAATCGAGCCCACCGATCAGCTGGCCGTTCACGGCCGGGTGATCCAGCGGCAGCGATTGCAAGCAGCAATTGTAGACATCCATCAGCCTCCGGGCGATCGTCGGTTGCGCGGCGGCGCATTCGGCACTTGGCGGATGCCCACTCCCCGCCGCGCTTGCGCGCGGCTGGCCCTCCCCCAGCAGTGGGGGAGGTGCACATTCCGGCTATGGCGATCAGGAATTCCGGCGCATGGCGATCACGTTTTCCAGACGACCGGCCATTTCTGGTCGGCATGGGCCGGAATCGGTGATCGCCATGCTCCGGAATCCTTGAATGGCATGGGTCGGAAAACGTAATCGGCATGGGCCGGTGCATGCAGGCCGTCTTACCGCACCCGCAGCCGCCTCGGCGTGCCGGCCGCCGTGGCGACCGACCATGGCGTCGCGGACGTCGTCGATGTTGCCGACGCCCGCGACGCCATCAACGTCGACCGCGCCGAGGACGCCAAGAAGTGACCCATGCGCATCGCCTGTCCACCGCCCGTCGTTTCCCACCACCGACACGCGCCCCGCCGCGGCCGTCCCCCTGGACGCCAGTGGGTAATGTGGATACCGTTACGTTGGTTCCAATCGCGGGTGGGGTGGGTCAAGGCTTGAGCGACGAGGTGGGTCAGGTTTAGAGTGTTGCGAACAGCTCGGCCTGGCGGACAAGCCTCTCCACCTGTGCCTGATTCCCGTTCGGCGTCGCTGGCCCGTCCGCTCTAAGCCAAAGGACATCAAAGTCATGAAACACGTCAGTCTCGGATCACAGGGCCTTCGCGTACCTGCAATCGGTTTAGGCTGCATGGGAATGTCGGATTTTTACGGGTCTTCTTCAGAAGCGCAAAATCTTCGCGTCCTCGATCGGTCAGCAGAGATTGGATGCACGTTCTGGGATACGTCAGACGCGTATGGCCCATTTACGAACGAAATCTTGTTGTCCAAGGCACTCGAGGGGCGCCGCGACCAAATCACCTTGGCAACCAAGTTCGGCGTTTCCCGGGGCGAAGACGGCAGATGGCAAGGTATCAATGGAACTGCGGAATATGCAAAGGCTTGTTGCGATGCCTCACTGAGGCGCCTAAGGACAGATTACATCGATCTCTACTATCTGCATCGCGTGGACCCCGAAACATCGATCGAGGAAACGCTCGGTGCCATGGCGGATCTCGTGAAGGCGGGGAAAGTGCGCTACATCGGTCTGTCTGAGGCAGATCCGGAAACCATCGCCCGCGCCCACGAGGTTCATCCCATTAGTGCACTCCAGACCGAGTATTCCTTGTGGTCGCGGGACGTTGAGGCCGACATTCTGCCGGTAGTGCGACGACTTAACATCGGGTTTGTGGCTTACAGTCCCCTTGGCCGAGGATTTTTGTCCGGGGCGATCCGGTCACGGAGCGACCTCGAACCCGGAGACTGGAGGTTGGAGAATCCGCGATTTACCGAGGAAGCAATCGCCAGGAACAGCCGGTTGGCCGATGTTGTAGCTGAAGTCGCGAAAGAGATCGAAGCCACGCCAGCCCAAGTCGCATTGGCGTGGGTCCTTTCACGCGATGTCACCGCGATCCCAGGGACACGGAGATCTGAACGCCTGGAGGAAAACTGGGCGTCACAGGATATCACTTTGCGAACGGAACACTTGAACCGTCTTGAATCCCTTATCAATCAGGGTGTAGCAGGCGATCGGTACTAATGCGGTGCAAACCGTCGAGACCGCGCTATAGTCTGTCCAGATGTCAAGCGTCGCCCCATCGTAGACACCCCGGCGTCGGCGGGACAGACGTACTTGGCACCGATGCCAGCGGGCTACGACGGACAGTTCGGACCGCGGCTGCGGGCGCTGGTGACGGTGCTGAACTACGGCGTTGGGACGAGCGAGCCAAGGGTCGCCGAATTGCTGCGCAACCTGGGGACGCTGATCAGCGACGGACAGGTGTCGAACCTGTTGATTACTTCATGTCGCCGATAAATTGGACCGTGACATCCGATCAGAGAGACGCTGTTGACTGCGTGTTGCATCGAATCTACCCGTGAAGGGTGGTGTCATCCGTGGTGTCAACTCTAGCGGTAAGGCGAGGTCTGATATGAAGAATCCGACGGCAGCTGTCGCAACTGCACTCACTATTGCAATCGTGATTGGCGTGATTGTGATGATGGAAGGACAAGTGGCAATGCTACCCAATGGTATTCATTCGGGCGGCGAGACCGTCGGTCAACAGATGCACACAGATGATCAGCGATCTGCGGTCATGCAATCGTCGCCTACTGATACCCCGATGTCCCTATTTCACTTCACTAACGTACATGTAGAGGGGGTTTCCCCCAGTAGCGTAGGGATTATCGCGCCAATTGCCATCGAGGGGCGAATAGCTCAAGCGCTCAGCCCTCGATTCAACACTATGTCAGGAGCGCCGCCGACCGCGTCGCACCTCTCCAATCACTGGGAAGTATCGGATGCATCCGCCAAGTACTATACATTTGTCATTGACGTGACCAATGACTATCGTGGAGCGAGTGGATTGCATGGGTTTGTGGTGGCGATATCAACGCTTCTGGGTGGTGTTGAGATTGATCAAAAGCACCTCGAAGTTGGGGACCACGTGATCGGTTTCATGTCACCAATGCCAGAGCCGCCGTTTACTGGCGTGTTGGCTCCGCAATCGCAGTTTACGCACGACAAGGCAGGGGAGTTAAGTGCCGGCGGAGTAGTATACGACGATGCTGGCATTGGTGCTTTGTATCGATTGGAGGGAGATGCCGCCTACGAAGTGATCTCTGGGGTAGAGTATCCGCTAAGCGCGGTCATGGAATATACGCAATAGAGGTATGCTCGGATACTGGAGGCTCAGAACGCAAGCTGTAA
>JBDTSC010000213.1:0-6505 GCA_039931375.1 Ardenticatenales bacterium | reverse complement strand
CCGCCTCTCCCGCCTCTCCCGCCTCTCCCGCATCCCCAGCCATCCCCGCCTATCGTGTGGATCGCGTGCCGATCGACCACGCTGTAGCGCTTGTACCAGCGCCCGACCGCACCGTCGCGCCCGGCGGAGCGCACGCCCGGGTGCAGATCCGGGGCCGGGGCGTCGCCGCAGCCGACGGGACGCTGCAGGCGGACGTCGCGGCGTTCGTGCGCGGCGTCCAGCGCGCTGTGGGCGCGCCGGATGGCTGAGTCGGTGGCCGCAAGCACAGCGTTGGATCGCGATCGGCCCGGGCCGGAGGGTGCCATTGTCGTGCTGCCGACGTACGACGAGCGACCGAACCTGCGGCCGATCGTCGAGGCGATCCTCGCGCAGCGCGGCGTCGGCGGCGTGATCGTGGTCGACGACGGTTCGCCGGACGGGACGGGCCGGGTGGCGGACGACCTGGCCGTTGCCCACGTTGGTCGCGTCGGTGTCGTCCATCGCCCGCGCAAGCTGGGGCTCGGCACGGCGTACGCCGTCGGGTTCGAGCACGCGATCCGGGCGGGCGCGCGGCTGGTGTGCACGATGGACGCGGACTTCTCCCACGACCCGGCCGCCCTGCCCGCCCTCATCGACCGCGCGGCCGACGCGGATCTCGTGATCGGCAGCCGCTATGCCCCCGGCGGGTCGATCGAAGGCGACTGGGGCTGGCACCGGCGCGGGTTGAGCGCGTTCGCCAACGGGCTTGCCCACCGCGTCGTCGGCCTTCAGGCCCGCGACTGCACCTCCGGCTTTCGGTGCTACCGCGCGGCGTTGCTGGCGGCCGTCGACTATCCGGGCATCCGATCGAGCGGCTACAGCTACCTCGTTGAGATGCTGTTCCGATGTGAGCGAGCTGGAGCGGCCGTCGCGGAGGTGCCGATCCACTTCGCGGACCGGCGGCACGGCGCCTCCAAGATCTCGCGCTCGGAGATCCTGCGCGCGGCCGACACGGTCGCCCGGTTGGCGTGGCGCCGCTGGCGCTCCCGAACGCGGTTTCGCGTGGCGCACGACAGTTCGTCGCCCGGCCCGCGCTGGTGACGCCGCCCGCGCGGTCCGCCGCCGCCCAGAAACGACTCCACGAAGTCACGACACCGCCGCTTGGCAGCGCAACGCCAGGCGGGCGACCGCGGCAGGGCGGCGGCGTCGACGAACGGGCGCGGACCACCGGGCATCGCGCGTTGGTACTTGTGCCCGTCGTGCTTCCCGTCTTGACGGCGGCCGGTTTCTCCGCCCTCCAGCGGACCCAGCGCCCGGTGCTGGCGCTCGTCGCCACCTGCGCCGGCGCCGCGCTCTCGCTCGCGGCGCTCGCCACGGCGCGGCTGGCATCGTCCAACCGCGGCTGGGCGTCGCGCGCGGCGGGCATCGTCACCGTGCTGACCGTCGCGGGCGCGTACTTCGCGACGATGTCGCCGACGACGGCAGCGACGGACAGCGTCGAATTCCAGATCGTCGCGACGTCGCTGCGGATCGCCCACGCGCCGGGCTATCCGCTGTACACGATGCTCGGCCACGTCGTAACGTGGCTGCCGGTGGGCGACGTGGCCTGGCGGATGAACGCGTTCTCCGCATTGTGCGGAACCATCGCCTCGGCCCTCGCGTATCGGCTCGGGCGCCGCCTCGGCCCAGGCGCTCTGGCCGGCGCGACGGCGGCGTTCGGCCTCGCGTTCGCGCCGCAGCTGTGGTCGCAGGTCGTGATCACGGAAGTCTATGCGCTCAACATGGTGCTCGTGCTCGGCGTGCTGGTCTGCCTCGCGGAGCTGCCGACCGTCCGGCGCCCCCGCGCCGCCGCATCGTCAGCTGCGCCCCGACCTTCCGGCGCGGCATGGCGTTTGGCCGCCCTATTCCTGTGCGGCCTCGGCTTCACCCACCACATCACGATCGCGTTCATCTACCCGATCGTCGCCCTCGTCGTGCTGCGGGGCGATCCGCGGCTGCTCACGCGAGCGCGCGACGTCGCGTGGTCCGCGGCCGCGCTGGCCGCGGGGCTCCTGCCGCTGGCGTACCTGCCGCTGCGCTGGCGGGCGGTCAACGGCACATCGCTGGATGTCGTCTCGTTCCTGCGCTACATCACGGGCCGCAACTATCCCGGTCTGTTCGATCTCGGACGATTGCCCGCCGAACCGGCGCGTTGGATCCTGCTCGGCACCCAACTGCACGATGCGTTCGGCTGGTTCGTGTTCGCACTGGCCGCCGTCGGCGTGATCACGCTGGCGATGCGCAGGAGCGTGTGGGCGCTCGCCCTGCCGGCGCTGTTCGGCGCGTTTGCGCTGTTTTACCTGGGCTACTTCGCGTGGGATGGCTGGGTCGTGCTGCTGCCCGCCCTTGCCGCGATCGCCGTCGCCGCCGGCGTCGGCGCCGCGCTGCTCGCCCGGGCGCCGTTCGTGCGCGGCGACAGCGTCGCGTCGCGCATCGCGCGCACCGGCATCGCCGCCGCCATCGCGACGGCGGTCGCGCTCTCGACGTCGGCCGCCCTGTGGCGCGTCGGCCCGCGCGTCGACTCGTCCCGCGGCTGGGAGGGCCAGGCGGCGGCCGATCGGGCGCTCGCCGAACCGATCCCTACCGGCGCCCGCCTGGTCGTGGACCCGGCGATCGGCGCAGGGTTTCTCTACGATCGGCACCTACGAGGCGTTCGCGCCGACCTGGACGTCGTGTACGCCGACTGGCCGTCCGGTCGGAACGCGCTGGCCGATCCACTCGGCCAGGATCGCCCGATCGTCACATACGGCGTCGACATCGGCCGGTATCGACCGGCCGACGGCGTCCACCCACAGCCGCTCGGACCGTTCTGGCTGCTGTCCGCCACGGCCGCGACCGCGCCGCCCGACGGGTTCGCGTCCGTTGCAGAAGACATGACGTCGACCGACGGTGGGTATCGACTGGTCGGCTGGCGCATCGAGCCCGAGCCTGTGCGGCCGGGGGACGACATCCTTGTGCAGCTGGCGTGGCGCCGCCTCCGATCGGGCACGATCGAACCGGCGAGCAGCATTCGACTGTACGACACACGTGAACGCCGTGGTTTCGCCTCCACGATTCACGGCCTTGGCCCGGACGACGTTGACGGCGCAGGCAGCGTCGCGGCCGTACCGGCCAAGGGGTTCGTCGACGGCGCCCGAGCAGAAACCCGGTTCGAAGGCGCGACGATCGGCGAGGTCGTCGTCGAGGTGCGACCGGTCACCATCGACCCTGGAGTGCCGGCCGCTCGGTACGACGTTCAGGTTGTCGAGGCCGTCGCCCAAGGCGCGGCGCCGGATGCGATCGCCTCCGACATCCCGTGGCGGTCGATCGGCCAACTATACGTGCAGCCGATCACGCGTCACGTGCTCGCGCACGACCCGGCGTTCGCCGACGTGCTGCCGATGCGACGCGTATGGCCGGACGGCGTCGAGCTGCTCGGCGTCGACGTACCGTCCGGCACATGGCCGGGACAGCCGATCACGGTCGTGGCGTTCTGGGGGCATGGAGCGGATCGCGCACCGTTGCACGCAATCGACGTTGACCTCCGTGTCGGCTCGTCGATCGCGAACAGCCGCGACCCCGCCTCAGGCGTGGCAGCGCCGCTGACCCGGCGCCTACCGGACGGCCTCTGGCCCGGCGGCGATGACGCCGTCTGGGTCACGCGGTGGCAGTGGACCGTCCCGTCCGGGCCACATGCGATGACCGGCAGCGACGTCTTGCCGCCGCGCATCGCCCGCATGGCCCGCCTCGGCGATACGCCGGGCGACCAAGTCGGCGCGTTCGTGCGCCTTCCGGGCCTCACCTACCACGCCGCGACGCCCGGCCTCGACGCGCCCGTCCAGTTCGACGACGGCGCGGCGCTCGTCGCGTTCGAGCCGCGGCGCCGGATCGTGGCGCCGGGCGACTGGATCGAGGTGCGCACGGACTGGACGGCCGTGCGCCGGCCGCCGAACCGCGACAAGGCGTTCGTACAGCTCCTGGACGCAGCGCAGGCGATGCGCGCCGGCAGCGATCGCGAAGTGCTGTACGGCGCCGAACCGACGGATACCTGGCGACCGGGCGGACTCGTAACCGATCGGTTCTTCGTGCGGGTGCCTTCCGACATGCCCCAGGGCCCCGCATGGCTCCAAGTGGGCTTGTACGACAAGTCCTCTCAAGCCCGTCGGCGATTGGTCGCCGCGGACGGCTCGACGCAGGACGATCGATTCCTGACCGGGGTGTACATCGCCGCGGCCGACGAACATCGCAGTGCGCAAAGCGCCGACGTACCCGCGCGCATCTCGTTCGAAGGCGGCCCGCTGCTCACCGCCGTGCGGCTTTCTGAGCGCGGGCCGCTGCGCGAGGGCGAAGCGGTGACCGTCACGCTCGACTGGGCCGTCGATGCGCCGCCGCGCCGCGACTGGACGGTGTTCCTCCACTTGTTGGCAAGCGCCGACGCCGCCGAACCGATCGCCCAAGCGGACGGCATGCCGTTCGGGTCCATATTTCCGATGCGCCTCTGGCCGCGCGGCGCCGTGCTCCGCAGCACCCATCGCCTCGTCGTGCCGGCCGATCCGCCCGCCGACGCCCGCTGGGCCGTCGCGGTCGGCCTTTATGACGCCGCGACGCTCGAACGCGCGCCGGCGAGCGGGGCCATCGTCGGTGGCTCGGTGGACGAGGGCTCGCGGCGCGTAGTCATCCAGCCGGGCGCTGCCCCGCCGTAATCGGTTCCAACGAGCGATAGACGCCCTCCAAGTCGCGCGCGATCGCCTCGAACGACAGCCGTGACTCGAACCACCCTTTCCCAGCGGCGGCGAGGTGGGCGCGCGCAGCGGGGGAGCGTGCTAGCCCGATGATCGCGTCCGCGAACGCCGCCGCATCACCGACCGCCACCAGGCGAGCGCAGCGACCATCGCCGGACAGGGCGCGGAACGACGGGATGTCGCTGAGCACGGCGGGGCACCCGACCGCCAGCGCCTCGAGGACGCTCAAGCTCGACCACTCGCGTCGGCTGGCCTGAACGAAGATGTCGGCGCCCCCTAGGGCCGCCGCGACACCCGCTGACTTCGTGTAGCCATGAAAGACTACACGCTTCGACAGTTCAGGCACAGCCTGAACCAACACAGGCAGGCGGCAAGGGTTCGCTTCCGAACCATAAAAGAGGTGAAGCCGCGCCTCGGGCAGCTCCTGGACCACCCGCGCAAACGCCGCGAAGAGGGTAGGGTAGTCCTTCAGCGGATGAAGGCGACCGATCGCCACGCACGAGGGATGACCGGGCAGCCGCGCAGCCGACGCCGGATCGCGAACAGGACTCATCCGCGTGGACGTCTCCGTGACGATGGCGATCTGCTCAGGACGGAGCAGCCCCGCCTGCCGCCAGGGCGCCGCCTGCTCTGGCTCCGTGAACAAGACGCGTGCAACCCGCCGCAGAGTGGCGCGCAGTACGGTGCGGGTCCACCGATCCTCCGCCGGCACGCCGCCGTGAAAGTGAACGACAATCGGTACGCCCGCCGCGGCCGCGAAACGTGCGACCAGCGCCAGGTTGCCGTCGACGGTGAGGCCGAACACATGGACGACATCCGGCCGCCATGCGACCGCCTGCGCCGCGAGCTCGACGGCCGGCTCGAAGTACGGCGATCCGAAGCGGGGAACGCGCCGCCAGACCGCACGCGCGACGGACCGCCGAAGCGGCCCGGTCGCTACGAATCGGTGCGGTACGCCGGCCCACGTAGCCGTTCCCGAACGACGCGCAAGGTGAAACGCGGCCACGGAATGACCACGCGCTGCCAGCGCTCCCGCCAGTTCCGGCACCGTCGGAAAGCGCCAGAGCGCGCCCGCGACGTCGCCACCGAGCCGCGGATCGTAATAGGGCACGACAAGCGCGATCCGCATCAGTCACGCGCCGCCGGTGTTGCCGCATCGCACGTCGACGCGCCGCCCGCCGACCCTGGAGGCCGTTCCACTTGCACAGCCCGCCATGCCGCCACGATCTGCGCCAGCGCCGCCGCCCTCGCCGCGGGGTCGCCGCCGCCCAACACGACCGCGCCGGCCGCGCACAGTCGATCCGCCACCGCGTCCCAGCGTTCCGCGGGCTGCGCATGCTCGCCGACGATCCGCTCCATCTCGATCCGCACTCGTGCGGCCCTCGGTTCGAGCGACGACCAACGCGTGGGGTCGGCGGCGCGAAGGCGGGTCCCCGGCAAGAAAGGGGCGGGCGGATCGAGCAGTACGAGCGGCCCAAGGGCAACCGAACCTTCCGGCGGCGGCACGAGCAGGCGCACAGCCTGTTTGCCCGTCTCGGCGTCGATCCGCGGCACTCCCCTCACCTTTGCCCGCGTGCCGTCGATGGCAACCTGGCGACCGACCGCGGGATCGTCCGCGTCGCTGGCCACCAGATTCACGAACCGCGCCGACGGCCAAACGGCCCACCGCACCGGATCCACCCACGCGACCTCCTCGGATAACACGGCCAGGCCCGCACCGTCCGCCGCCAAGGCCACGGACGACTTGCCGGCCCCCGATCCGCCGCGAACGAGCACCGCGACACCAT
>JBDTSC010000212.1:0-6542 GCA_039931375.1 Ardenticatenales bacterium | reverse complement strand
TCGTCATCCAACTGGCCGGCGGCGATGTCCGCACCGTCTGCGTCGCCTTCGCGGAGCCGTCGATCAGCGGGGAGGCGCTCCTGCGCCGCTCGGGGCTCGCGATCGCCGCGGACGTCGGCATGCTGGGCACTACGATCTGTCGGATCGACGATTCGGGCTGCGACTATCCGCGCGAGACGTGCCTGTGCCGTTGCCGTTCGCTCGGCGCCGGCTGCACGTACTGGGCGTACCACACGCTCGACGGCGATCGATGGACCTACAGCATCCTCGGCGCCGCCGCCCGCGTCGTCCGCGACGGCGACGTGGACGGTTGGGCATGGGGGGCCGGGTCCGTCGTCGCGGGCGCGGTGCCGCCGGTGCGGACGTTCGACCAGATATGCGCAGTCGCGGACGTCGCGCCCACCGCGCCGCCGGCGAGGGTGCCGACGTCGGGTCTCGCGCCACGCGATCCGGCCACCGTCCCACCGGTCACGAGCGCGCGCCCCACAGACATTGTCGGGCGTGGCGCGCGGTCGGCGACGGCTGCCGCCATGGACGGCGCGGCGACACACACCGTACGGAGCGGCGACGGCGTCGTCGGCGTCCCGACCGATGGCGAAACGGACCCGGATCGCGGTGGCGCGACAATCGACGCCGCCCGCTCGAACGGCGAAGAGTCGTCAAGCCCGTCGGTCGCCCCGCGTCCGGACGCGGCCTCCACCCGTTCGCCGGCCGCCGGAGCGACTTCGAGCGTGCGAACACCCGACACCGACGCCCGTGCGCAGCGACGCGGCAGCCGATCCGGTGCATCGCCGGCCTCTGCTATGACCGCGACCGCCGCCGACCGACCCGGTGCCGGTGGATCTGCCGGTCATTCCGCTCCCGCCGACCGCCTCGCCCTGGCCGTGTACGCCGCCCTCGTGGTCGCGATGGCCGGCGCGGCGGTCTGGCTGCGGCGTGGGCGTTGAACGCGATCCGGCTCACGCTGTGCCGCGTCCGATCGGGTGGGCCGGCGGCCTGACGATCGCGCTGGCCAGCGCCGTCGGCTGCGGCGTGCTGCTCGCGCCGCTGTGGCCGGGCGGCGCGGGGGCGGCGGCGCGGGCCGCCACGGCGCCGGCGCTGATGGGCGGGATCGTCCTGCTGTGCTTCGGGGCGGCCGCGTTGGAGGCCGGCGTCGGTCTCGGACCGCAGGCCGTCGCGCTGCTCGGGGCGCTGGTCGCGTTCAACAGCGTCCTGCGTTTTGTCGAGGTGATCGTGCCCGGGCCGGGCGAGTTCTCGCCGATCTTCGCGCTCGTCGTCCTGGCCGGCTACGCCTACGGCGCACGGTTCGGCTTTCTGACCGGTTCGCTCACCCTGGTGGTCTCGGCGCTCATCACGGGCGGCGTCGGCCCATGGCTGCCGTACCAGATGCTCGTCGCCGGCTGGGTCGGCCTCACGGCCGGGTGGTTGCCGGGCGCCCGTCGTCCGTCGGCGCCGCCCCGGGTGGCTCCATCGCCCACGTTGCCGCGGTCGCCGACGTCGCCCTCGTCTCCGCACTCGACCCCGTCGACCATACCCGCCGGCACGTCGGCGACGCGGCGCACGGAGATCGTCGCCTTGGCGCTGTTCGGTGCGCTGTGGGGCATCGGTTACGGCGTTTGCCTCACGCTGTGGGACTGGCAGTTCCGGGAGATCGGGTCGGTCGGCGCCGTCGGCGCGGACGCCTGGCGACGCTTCATCGCCTTCTACGTGGCCACGTCCTTGCCGTTCGATGCGTTCCGCGCCGCCGGCAACGCCGCGCTGATCGCCCTGGCGGGTGGGACGACGCTGACGATGCTGCGCCGGCTCGGGCGGCCGTTCGTCGGGCGGCAAGCGGGGCGTCAAGCCGTCGACGATCCCGGCGACGCCCTCGGTGCGGTGGACCACTCAGTCGTTGCGTCTGAGCCGCAGTCGCAATGCCAGCCCCAGCCCCAGTTCCAGTTCCAGCCGCCCCCCACCCACCGCCACCCCACCGCCTGGCTGGCCTGGCTCGCGAGCGCCCTCGCGCTCGGCTCGGTCACGCGCAACCCGCTCGTGCTCGCCGAGGCATGGCTGGCGATCGCAGCCGTGCGCGCGGCCGCGGTGCGCGATGGCCAGGCGGCGGGCAAGGCATGGAACGTGGGGCGATGGGCGCCCTGGGTGATCGCCAGCACGGCGTTGTACAACGGGCTGATGGCGCACACGGGCGACACCGTGCTCTTGCGGCTGCCGGCGGCGTGGCCGCTCGTGGGGGGCATCGTCACGCTCGAGGCGCTCCTGCAGGGCGCCTCGAACGGGCTGGCGCTGATCGTGCTCGTGGCGGCCTTCGCCGCCTTCGAGGCCGCGCTGCCGACCCGCGCGCTGCTCACGCTCGTACCGCGGGCGTTCGGCTCGCTGGCGATCGTCGTCGCCGTCGCCCTGACCGGCGTCCCGGCGATCCGCCGCCAGCTGGCCGAGGTCCGCGAGGCGCTCGCGCTGCACGGCCGCACGGCGGGCCTGCGCGGCTGGATCGCCGCCGCCGGGCCGACGCTGGCCGGCGGCCTCGAGCGCGCGGTGCATTTGGCCGAATCGCTGACCGCCCGCGGCCTCGTGGGCAGCGCCCCGCCGAGCACTGCCGCGCGCGTCGCGATCAGCGGCGGCCTGGCGCTGGTCGTGCTCGGCGGCACCGGCCTGTTCACGACGGCGGGCGATGCGTGGCTGGCCGCCCTGACGCTCGGCCTCGCGGCGACGGCGGCCGGCATCGCGCTGGCGGGCCGCGGCGCGCGGCGCACGCGCTGGCGGCCGCAGCCGTGGCGATGGGCGGACGTCGGCCTCGTCGCCGCGGGCGCGGCGATCGTCGGCCTGGCGGCGTGGCCGGCGGCGCGGGAGACGTTGGCGTACTCGCCCTATCCGCGGGCGGCGTGGCCGCCGCTGACGCTCGGCGCCGTGGGCATCGTCGCGCTGCTGGCCGTTCCGGCGCTGCCGGTGCGGTCGCGACGACGGGTGGGATGGAACGATCGGGCACGGGTCGATGCGGGAGCGCTCGACGCGCCGGCGGCGACGGTGCTGCCGGTCGCGCGAACCTCGGCGGAGATCGTGTGCGATGGGTTCCGCGTGTCCTATCACAGGCGGGTCGCCGACGGTGCAGACGACCTCGACCTCGCGCTCGCCCCCATCTCGGCCGCGTTCGCGGGCGGGATCACGCTCGTGGCCGGGCCGAGCGGGTCGGGGAAGTCCACGCTGTTGCGGTCGATCGCGGGGCTGGTGCCGCACTTCACCGGCGGCGCGACGGCGGGTCGGCTGCGGGTCGCCGGCCGCGATCCCGTCGCGCTCGGGCCGGCCGCGATGAGTGGTCTCGTCGGCTTCGTCGGCGACACGCCCGAGGCCGCGTTCGCCGTCGACGGCGTGGCGGACGAGGTCGCGTTCGCGCTCGAGCAGCTCGGCTGGCCGGCGGACCGGATCGGCGGCGCGGTCGCTGGCGCGCTCGAGGCGGCGGGGGTCAGCGCGCTCGCGGGACGAGCGATCGAGACGCTGTCCGGCGGCGAGGCGCAGCGTGTCGCGATCGCGGCGGCGCTGGCCCGCGCGCCGGCCGTACTGGTCCTCGACGAGCCGACGTCCCAACTGGACGACGCGAACGCGGCGGCGGTGCTGCAAGCGATCCGGCACCTGGCGGACGATGGCGTGACCGTCGTCCTGTCCGAACATCGGTTGGACCGCGTCCTGCCGCACGCGGACCGCGTCGTCTGGCTAACGGATCGGTCGACGCCCGCGTTCGTCGTGGACCCGGCGGACGCGCGGGCGGTCCCCGCGCTGCCGGCGCTGGCCGAAGCGCCACGCGCGCTGGCGTTCGAGGGCGTCACGTTCAGCCATGGGGCCGCGCCGCTCCTGCGCGACGTCACGTTTCACGTCGCCCCCGGCGAGATCGTGGCGCTCATGGCGCCCAGCGGCGCCGGCAAGACGTCGCTCCTGCGGTTGGCCGCCGGCTTTGCCACGCCGTCCGCCGGTCGCATCCTGGTGGCCGGCGCTGACGTTGCAGGCCAGGCGCCGCATGGGATCGCCCGGCGCCTGGCGTACGTGCCGCAGTCGGCGGGCCTGCTGCTCGTCGGCCACACCGTGTCCGAGGCGATCGCCCGCGCCGGCCGAGACGGGCCGGCGGTCGCGGCGCTGCTCGAACGGCTCGGCGTCGCCCACCTCACGGACCGCCATCCGCTGGACGTGAGCGCTGGCGAGCGCCAGCGGATCGCCCTCGCGCTCGCCCTGGCCGACGAACGCCCCGCCGTCGCCCTGGACGAACCGACGCGTGGCCTGGACGCTCTCGCCCTCGCCCGCCTCGTCGACGCGCTGCACGATCGATGCCGTGCCGGCGCCGGGGTGCTGGTGGCCACGCACGATCGCCGGTTGGTGGCGGCGGTGCATCGGGTAGTGGGATTGGAGACCCCATAGCGCTGCCCTGGGCGCGCCGAGGTGGGGCTCGGCGGTCCCCGGTGGACGGCGTTAGGGCACGCCGGGTCCGTATCGTCCTCCCAGGAAGTGCACCCGCGCCCCGTAGGGCAGATACACGGGATGCGGCGGCCGCGGCGTCCGCGTCGGCGTCGGTGTCGGGCCTGTCGGCGTCTCCGTCGCGGGCGCGCTCGTCGGGGTTGGGCCGGTCGGGGTGGGGGTTGGGGTTGGGCCGGTGGGGGTCGCGCTCGGGGTCAGGGTCGCGCGCGGCGTGGCGCTGGCGGTCGGGATTCCGGGCAGGCCGGGGCTCCAGCCCCAGGCCATGACGATCGGGCTCGCGAACGGCACGCCGTCCACGGTTTGGTTGGGGCTGGCGATCGCGAGGTCGAGCGCGTTGTCGCCGTTGAAGTCGCCGGCGGCGAACGCGGTTCCGAAGCCGAGGCCGTTGGTCAGCCCGGCGCGCAGCGGCCAGAAGTCGGGCGCGATGCCGGCCGCCGCGCGGATATCCGGTCCGTTCGCGGCGGACCAGACGGCGGCCACGATGCCGACGCCCGGCAGGCGGCGGCGGTCGTCGCCCGGCGCGCCGATGAACAGCTCGGGCCGGCCGTCGCGGTCGATGTCGCCCAGCGCCAGCGCGGCGCCGAAGTGGTCGCGCGCCTGGGCGTCGTCCGGCAGAGCGCCGCTGTCCTCGTGGAGCGCGCGTGTCCGGGCCGGATCGCGGCCGGTCGGGCCGCCGAACAGGAGCGTCACATCGCCCGCCTCGCGCGCGTCCGCGACGATCTCGTTCGGGTCGGCGACGACGAGGTCGCCGTAGCCGTCGTTGTCCAGGTCGGCGGCCCGCACGATCAGGCCCCAGTTGTCTGCGCGCTGGCCGACGTCCGGTACGTCGTCGTCGCCGCGATCGATCGTCGTCACGGCCATGTCGTCGAAGGACAACGCGCCGGCTTTGTCATCGCCCGTGCTCTTGAAGACCATCAGCTGGCCAGCGCCGCGCGCGCCGCCGACCTCCGCTTCGGGGATGCCGACGATGATCTCGGCCAGGTTGTCGCCGTCGAGGTCGGACAGGGCCACCGAGGCCCCGAAGCTCTCGCGGGCCGTCGGTTCGCCCGGCACCTCGTCCAGCGAGCGATCGAGCGTCAGCGAGCCGCCGAGCGTCGGCCCGGCGTCCAGCCGCCCGGCCAGGACGAACACGCGCCCCGCGCCGACACGGCCCGCGACCAACGCGCCGGGCGCGCCGGCGATCAGATCGTCGATCCCGTCGCCGTTCGTGTCGCCGACGGCCAGGGCGGCGCCCAGCCGCGCGCCGGCGGTGACGGTCGGGCCGAACGGCAACGGCTGGCTGCGCATCCCGTTCGGCGACCCTTCCCACAGCCACAAGCCTCCGGCATCGACCCCCGCTCGATCGCTGCGCGGGTAGCCGATGACGAGATCGTCGTTGTCGTCGCCGTTGAAGTCGCCGACGGCGACGACGCTGCCCCACTGGCCGTCCGGCTCGGTCTGCGTCGTGGTGAAGATCCGCCGCGGAAAGTCGCCGCCGCCCAGCGCGACGCCCAGCCAGCCCGCCGCCGCCCCCTGCCGGCTGTCCAGCGGCGCGCCGACGACCAGATCGGCGATGCCGTCGCCGTTGAAGTCCCCGCTGGCCAGCAGCTGGCCGAGGCCGGTCTGCGATTCGTTCGGCCGCCCGAAGTCGCGGCCGTCCAGCGTGCGGAACGTCAGGCCCGCCACCCACAAGCACGGCGCGACCCGGGACACGGCCACGACATCCGCGCCATAGACGAGCGCGTCGACGAGGGCCGCGTCATCCGCCGGATCGACGACCGCCACCCGCAGACCGGCCGCCTTGGCCGCCGCGATGTCCGCGTTCGTCACCGCGTCGCCCGGCATCGCCGCGCCGTCCGCGCCCGCCGTGCGGGCCATCGCCCAATCGGCGCCGCGGGCGAGGCGCAGCAGCGTGTGGACGCCGGCCCGCCCTTGCGCGGCCGCCGCGAGCGTCTCCGGACGGTCGCTGACGATGGTGACATCGAGCGCCGCCGCGCCGGCAAGCGCCGCCAGCACGGCTGCATCGCCGCCCGCGTCGTCGTATGCGGCATCGACGATGAGGCGGGCGGCGCCGAGCGCGCCGGGCACGTCGGCCAGGCGGGGCACGC
>JBDTSC010000211.1:0-6549 GCA_039931375.1 Ardenticatenales bacterium | reverse complement strand
CATCGTCATGGGCCTCCTCCTTCCCGCGGCTGCGGGGGCACGGGCGCTCGCCTCATCGGTGCTGGACTGGCTGAGCCGTGGCGGACGATTATAGCGGTCGGCGTCATCCATTTCGGCGCTCGTCCCACCGGAGGTGCGCGAACCATGCGACGACATCGATGGCTGCGACGAATCTCGATCGGCCTCGCCGTCCTGCTCATCGCGGCGCCGGCGATCCTGGTCCTCCTCGGCCGCTATGCCAACGCGGCGTTCGAGAAGGAGAACGGCATCCGACACCTCGACACGCTCGGACTCGAGCGGCGGACGATGCCCGGCCCGAACGGCCTCGCGCTCAGCTACTTCGAGAGCGGCGACGCCGCCAAGGGCCGTGTGATCTACGTCCACGGCACGCCGGGCGATGCGAACGGCTGGTCCGCGTACCTCGCCGACCCCGTCGACGGCATGCAGTCGATCACGTACGACCGCCCCGGCTTCGGCGAAACGCGGCCGTCGACGGTCGTCGCGTCGCTGGCGGACCAGGCGCGCGCGCTGGCGCCGTTCCTTGAGGCGCCTGGGCCTAGGGCCGTGCTCGTCGGCCACTCGCTCGGCGGCCCGATCATCGCCCAGGCGGCGCTGGACTTCCCGGACCGCGTCGCCGGCCTGGTGATGGCGGCCGGATCGCTCGACCCGGCGCAGGAGAAGTGGATGTGGTACAACCGCGCCGCCGATTTCCCGCTGATCAAGATGCTGCTGCCGCGGGACATCACGAACTCCAACGACGAGATCCGCCCGCTGAAGGAACAGCTGACCGCGCTCGGCGCGCGGCTGGGCGATCTGGCCGTCCCGACGATCCTGATCCACTCACACGACGACTCGCTCGTGCCGTACGCGAACGTGGCCTACATGGAGAAGATGTTCCCGACGGCGATGATCGAGTCCGTCGTGGACTTCGAAGACAAGGACCACTTCATCATCTGGAACGCCCAGCCGGCGGTGCGGGACGCGGTGCGGCGACTGGCGGTGCGCTGACCGGCGGCGCTGGGCCCCGCCTCTGGGCGCGCCGAGCTGGGGCTCGGCGCGCCCAGGGCACCGCATTGCGGCCCCTCCGCGCACCCTCATCGCTCCACCGCCGCCCACCGCAGCCGCACCTCCGAGCGCCACCACCGCCCGTCCGCCACGAACGTCAGCCGCCGCACGGTGGCCGGCGGCGGCGTCCAGTCGCGGCCCAGCAGCGGCGTGATCTGGTGGCGCCACTGCGGCATGTGGCTGGCCAGGATGCCGTCGACGAGGTTCGCCCAGACCACGCGATGCCGCTCGTGCGTGCCGTCGAGCCGCTCGACGTCGATCTCGGGCGGCGCGAGCCGAAAGGCGGCGGCCAGCAGGCGACCGGCGAGCGAGGGCGCGAGGTCGCCGTATAGCAGCACGGGCCGCCCCCCCGCGTCCGGCACGTCGATCGGCTGGCCGAGGCGCGCGACGCCGTCGCCGAGCGGCCGCAGCAGGTTGAAGCGCGGACGCTTGCGGCGCTTCAGGAGCAGCGTATCGGCCTGGTCGTGCGCGTCGATCTCGTACCACCGCCAGATCGCCCGCCACGTCGCCGGGTCGACGGTCGCCGGCTGCGCATCGTCGACGGCTTCGATGCGATACAGGATGTACGCCGGTCTCGCCGCCCCCTCGATCCCCGCCGCCGTCCGCCGATCGAGCACCGGGTCGTACGCTTGGTACGACTGCGGTACGTACCGCGGCGTCCAGTTCAACCCCGCCAGCGCGACACCCGCTACGTCCCACGGATAGGCGTCGATCGTCGCGTTCCCGACGCGACCGGGCACGTCGAAGCCCGGCCCGAACGCCGCGACGGCCGCCGCCCGCGTCGCGCGGTCTTGCGCCGCCACGGCGGCGCGCGTCCGCGGCCAGCGCAACGCCTCGACGATGCGCGCCGGCCCGATGGGCCACGGCATGCCGCCCGGCACGCGCCACGCGAGCCAGCCGACGGATAGCGCCAAGGAGAACGCAGCGAGGCCGACGACCGCGCGCGTTCGCATTGCCGCCGTCGGCACCACGGTCGACATGGCCGATGTCTCCACGGACGTTGGTTCGGTGGCCGGCGTGACGGATGACCGCGCGGCCGCCGACGCCCTCGGCAACGCAAGAGCGACCACGCCCGGCAACGTCACGAACCAGTGGACCGCGTGCAGATCGTGCCGCACGAACGCCGACTTGAACACCGCCCACAGCGGCAGGGCGACGATGATCGCCCAGGCCACGTCGTCCGCGAGGGCGCGCGGACGGTGGCCGGCGGGCGGTGCGTCGGCGTTCGGGGCGTCGGCATTCGGGGCGTCGGCACTGCGCAGGCCGCGTGCGTGCGAAGCGACGGCGGCGCCGGCGAGGACGAGGAGCGCGAGGCCGATCGGCAGCAGCGCCCACCACAGGTCAGCCGCCGGACCTTTGACCGCGAGCTGCGTGCTGAAGCCCGCCATCAGCCGCAGCGAGTCCGCGATCCAAATGGGCAGCGCGCCGAGCGGAGCGCCCGACAAGCGCCACGCCGCGACCAGCGTCACCGCGCCGGCGGCGGCGACCGCAAGGCCCTCGGCCGCCGCGCGCCGCGCGGCCCGCGGCGCGCCATGGCGGGCCGCCACGCGCAGCGCCGCCCAAACCCCGATCGCCAGCCCGCCGGCCAGGCCGAGGTTGAACTTGACCAGGGTCACGACGGCGGCCAGCATCGCGGCGACGGCGGCCGGCCAGACGCGCCGCTCGACGCGCGCGACGGCCAGCCACGCCAGGCAGCCGAGCAGCAGCGGCGCGGTGAACGTCTCGCGCGTCGACGCCAAGGCCATGGCGGCGGCTAACAGCGCGGGCGCCACGATGCCGGGCGTCCGCGCCAAGAGGCGCGCCGTGGCCGACCACCATGCGGCGAACAGGGCAAGGCGGATTGGAATCGCCCACGCCAGGTTGGCGCCGATGTCCAGCGGCAGCACGGCGGGCGCAAGCGGCCCGAACGTCCAGATCATGTCGCGGCCGTGCACCAAGTGGCGCGCCGCGGCGAGGTTCAGCGCGAGGACCCACGAACCGTCGACGGTCGCCGTGGCCGGCAGGATCAGCGGGGGAAACGTGAGGGCGACGCCCGCCGACAGGAGCGCGCAACGCCACAATAGCGGCCCCCGCATCCAGACGACGAGGCGTCGACGGGCGCTGGCGCGGGGAAGGCGGCCGTTCGTCGGTGACGATCGATTCATGGGACACTCAGTTGGTGACACGCGGATTTGGATATAATAGCCGCTGGATGATACTTTGTTGGTCGGTAGCGGCCGTGCGCGGACCGCTGGGAATTGGGCATATCGACCGGCGCTGAACAGATTAGGGGAGTCTACGCAATGACCACACCCGACCCGTTTCGAGTTCGACTCCTGAGTGAGTTCGGTCTTGAGCGCGATGGCGAGGCCGTGCATCACTTCAACGCGAACCGCCCCGAGCTGCTCCTCATGTATATGGCCGTCGCGCCGGATACGTGGCACCTGCGCCGCTCGGTTGCGACCGACATCTGGCCGACGACGGACGTTGCGACCGCGCGCAAGCACCTGTCGTACAACCTGTTCCTGCTGAAGAAGATCACCTCGAAGTACGGGCTCGTTTCGCCGTTCGAAGAAACGCGGCACAGCCTTCGGCTGCGGCCGGAACTTGGGCTCGACACCCGTGATTTTCTCTCGGCGCTGTCTGCCGCCGGCGCGGCGACGACGGTCGAGGAACGGCTGCGCGGCCTCGAGACCGCGCTCGAGTGCTACGGCCAAGGGCTCCTACCATCGCACCGCCAACCCTGGCTGACCGCGCACCAGCAGCGGTTCGAGGAGATGGCGGAGAGCGCGCGCCAGATGATGGCGATCGCCCTGCCAGCCCCCGCGCGGGTGCTCGCCGGCCACATCGGAAGCCTGACCGGCCAGGTTGGCGGCATCGCCGGCGCGTGGACGGCGGGCGGCCCAGCGGACGCGGCGCCCCCGGGATCGCCAGCGCTGCCCGGCGAGGGGATGCCGGACATCCTTGCGCCCGCCGCCCCAACGGCGGACGATGCGCCCGCGCCCGTCTGGACGCTCGGGTCCCTCGCGCGCTGGGCCGCCGAGGCGGAAGTCGGCGTCGCCGGCGCGGAACGCGAGACATGGCTGGCCCGGTTCGACGACCTCTATCCGACGATTCACACGTCGCTCGACCGCGCCATCACACAGGAACGAGCCATCGAGGCGCTGCCGATCCCGGCGGCGCTGTGGGAATTCTACTACCGCCGTCGCGAGTTCCTGCCGGAGGGCCGGCGGCAGCTCGATCACTTGCTCGCGCACGTGCGTTCCGCGCCACCGTTGCTGCACGCCAGGGCGCTGCACGCATCGGGGACGATGGCCTACTTCGACGGTGATCGCGAGGTGGCGCGCCGACAGCTCGAGAAGGCGCTGGCGCGCTGGCGGGCGCTCAAGGAACCGGGCAAGGGTCTGCTGCGCACCCTCGGCAACTTGGCGATCGTCCTTCAGGGCTTGAACGAGCTTGAGCGAGCCGGCGAGATCTACGGCCAATGCATCGCGATGGCCCGCCGGCTCGACGAACCGAAGCTGCTCTCCACCGCGCTGTACAACGCGGCCCAGAACGAGATCCGGCGCCGCGATGGCGCGCGGGCACGCTCTCTCATCGAGCAGCGGCAGGAGTTGCTGGCCGAACATCCGGACATCGGCGAGTTGGCCCGCACGTACGGCCTGCTGTCCGCCGTCGACATCCTGCTCGACAACCTGGACGACGCGCGGCACGGGGCGTCGGTCGCTCTGTCGCTGTACGAATCCGCCGGCGACATCGAGGGCAGGGCACATTCCCTGCGCTTGCTCGGCCAGATCGCCCTACGCCAGGGCGAGTACGACGAGTCCCAGGCGCGATACGACGAGAGCCTCGCCATCGCCGAGGAGATCCGCAGCTTCTGGCAGGTCGGCCTGTCGCTTGGCGGCCTGGCCGTGCTCTACCGTACTCGCGGGGAGGAAGCGGTGGCCAAGACCACGTTCGTGCGCGCCACGGCGCTCCTCCGAGCCGCCGAGGACGAGGAGAGCGTCCGCCGCCTGGCCGCCGAGTTCGCCGCCCACGCGGATTCCTCGACGCCGGCGGTTCGCCGCCGGGCCGGCCGCGACTGAGCTTCGAACCGGCGACGTTCCGCGGCGCGGTTGTCTGCGCCCACCGAATCCAGGGTTCGCTCCAGCAGGGGGTGCGCACACGGCGGCGCACCCCCTGCTTCGATGACCCTGAGCGATCCGGCTACTGGAACGCCATGTCGACGTGCGCGTTGCCGACCGAGCCGAGAATAACGAGGCTCGGATCTTGTGTGCCCAGCGTCGGCACGCGTCCCAGGAGGACGCCCACCGTCGGCACGGCGACGATGTAGACCGCGCTGACCGAAAGCGCGTCGGTGTTGAACGCGTATTGCCCGTCCGCGCCCGTCGTGGCCTGGCGCACCACGGTCGAGCCGAGGACGCTGACCTGGAGGAGCTGCGTTTCCACACCGCTGATCGGCAGACCGTCGGCGTCCGAGATCAAGCCACCGATGAAAGGAACCGCGGGCCCTGGGTGCGGATCGCCCAAGACGATGTCCGCGCCCGCCGGACGGTGCGTGGGCGCGGCGGCAACGGGCATCGCATGCGCCGCGATCGGCGCAATCCACACCATCGTAAGTAGAGCGATCAACAAACCTCGGACCCAAACTCGGCGAT
Organism: Ardenticatenales bacterium; assembly: GCA_039931375.1. Taxonomy (GTDB): domain Bacteria; phylum Chloroflexota; class Anaerolineae; order Epilineales; family Epilineaceae; genus Avedoeria. The sequence goes on along the minus strand of JBDTSC010000211.1, from coordinate 847 downwards.
CCACGCGACACCTCCTGCATTCGATCCGAGCGACGGGACGATTCGGGGCACTGTCCAAACGGAACGCGAAACCCCTCACCCTTTGATTTCTATTTGTATCAGAACTTGGCCCACTTGCCTATTGCGGTCCGGCTTGAGTGGCTGACGCAAGGGCGAAGGCCCAGGATATCTGCAGTTTGACTACGGGCACCGGATGATCAAGGGTAAGCGGTCGTCCAACCGCTCGTCCAACCGCCCGATCGCCTCCAAATCGCCGCCCGATCGCCGCCTCCCCGACGCGAGAAACCATCCGCCGATGTTGAGCCTTGACCTCAAAGCGCTCCCCGCCAGCATCAGCCCGCTCGTCGTCCGTTGTTCCCTCCGCGCGCTCTGCTATGACCGCCCGCTGAACGACAGTGCGCTGCTGCGCCTCCACGCCCTCGACGCGCAGCAGCCGGCCGATGAAGAGGCGCGCACGATCGCGCTGCGCGACCATCTCGCGTCGGTCGCGTGGTCTGGCTTGCAGGACGCGCAACGGCATCACGGCGTCGATGGGCTCGGCGTCGGCCCGGACGCGCTCTCCGCGTCCGCCGCCCTGGGCATGTTGCAGCGCGACTTCAGCGTCGGCAGCGCCGATCTCGAAGCGTGGAGCTATCTGTGGTACCGCTATTTCGTGAAGAGCGGCCGGTCGCTCCGGGACATCGCGAAGATCCTCTCGACCACGAATCGGACGCTCGAGCGGCGGCTAATCGCCGGGCACAGCCGGATGGCCGAGGCGCTGTACGAACTCGAACGACACGCCATCGAGCGGTCCCCATCCGACCCAACGGATGCGAGCGCGACCGAGCCGCCCACCGCTGCGGCCACC
>JBDTSC010000210.1:0-6593 GCA_039931375.1 Ardenticatenales bacterium | reverse complement strand
GGATCGAGCGCTGGCGCAGGGCGTGCCGGGCTCGGAGTCGCCGATCCCGCTGTCGCCGATCCCGCCGTCGCCGATCCCGCCGTCGCCGATCCCGCTGTCGACGACACGGCGGCCGCGACGAGCCAGACCTTCGCCCCGTCCGTGACGATCACGAGCCCCGCGCCCGGCGCGACGTTCGCCCGCTCGCCGCAGCTGCCCGGACCGATGCAGCGCCTTGAGATCGCCGCCGAGGCTGCCGGCCTTGGCGCCGGAGCGCGCGTGACGCTGTACGTCGACGATAGGGTGATCGCGATCGTGGATCGGCCGCCGTATCGCGCGCTCTGGCGTCTTGCCGTTGGCGAACATGTGGTACGCGCGGTATCCACGGACGCGGGCGGCGGGCGCGTCGCGAGCGAACCGGTGGCGTTCACCGTCCTGGAGCGCGAGCCGCAGGCGGCGGCGCTGGCGGGGGGTGGGCCGTGAGGCGGGGGGCGGGCCGGCCGCGGCTGGATGTAGACCAAATCGGTCGGATCCGGAGATGGGGCGTAGAACCTGGAGTCAGGGCCAACGATCACCCGGCCGTGAACGGCCGGGTTACAATAACGACGCCGGCTGAAGCCGGCTATCAGAGCGTAGCCTGCTTGAGCAGGCGTCGTTATTGGGGCCCGGCGATTCATCGCCGGGCGATCCAGCGGTCGCTCATGCAGGCAATAAATATGTAGGCAACAATCGGTAACCACCCATCGGCCGCCGGCCCTCCTTCATCATCGTGCCCAACCGTCGTACGCACCACCGCTTTCCCATGGAGGTCTTCGTGAACCACAGCACTCCTCATCGTCCCCGCTCGCGAAGCGCGGCCGCCGCCTGCGGCCTTGCCATCCTATTGGCCGCCACCGCCTGCAAGGGGGCGGACGGTCAGCAGACGCCGGAGGCGATCGCCACGGGCGGCGCGGTAGATGCCACGCCGCTGCCGGGCGGCATGCGCATCGCCAGCATGCCGGTGTTCGCCCAGTCCAACGAGCCCCTGACCGTCGTGCGCACCCAGCCGGAGGACGGCGCGATCGACGTCGCCGCCACGGACGGCCGGCTGCAGTTGGCGGTGCAGTTCAACCACCCGGTCGTCCCGTTGGTGGGCGTCGAGGACGAGGGCACGTTGCCCCAGCCCCTCACGTTGGAGCCGAGTGTGGCGGGCGCCGGTTCGTGGCTGAACACGTCGACGTACGTCTTTCACCCCGCCGATGACCTGCGCGCCTCGACACGCTACACGGTGCGCGTGGCGGGCGACCTGACGGACGTGCTCGGCGGCCGACTGGCCGAGGCGCACGTCTTCGCGTTCACCACCGTCGCGCCGCGCGTCGATCGGACGCAGCCGGACGGCGAGAGCGCCGTCGATGTAGCCGCCACGCGGCCAGTGTCCGTGACGTTCACCCAGGCGATGGACCCAGCGTCCACCGCCGCGGCGTTCCGTCTGGAGCGGGTCGACAAGGAACGCACACGCGTGGCCGGGCGCGCGACATGGCTCGGCGACCGGACGATGGTCTTCACGCCCGATGCCACGCTCGACCGGAAGCAGCGCTATGAGGCCATCGTGGCCGCCGGGGCGCGCGACGCGGCGCGCGTCGCCGTCACGAAAGAGGACGTCCGGTGGGCGTTCACGACGGCGGACCTCGCCCGCGTCACGCGCACGACCCCGGGGGACGGCGTCGAGGATTCGGAGTGGCTGCGCGGCAACAACATGACGATCCAGTTCAGCGCGCCGATGGACGAGGCCAAGCTCAAGGTGACGATCCAGCCGACGATCACGAGCCAGACGGCGTACCTCGGCGACAACGGCCGTACTGCCTACATCGGCGGCGGCTGGTTGGCCTCCGAGTCGTACACCGTGCGGATCGCCGGCACGTCGCTGAGCGAGGCGGGCGAGCCGATGGGCGAGGACGCCGTGGTGCGCTTCTCGGTGGCGCCGATGAAGCCCTCGGCCTGGATCGAAACGCCGGCGGACATGTCGTTCCTGAACGCGTACAGCCCGGCGCGGCTCTACGTCGGCGCCGTGAACCGTCCTGCGGTCGAGCTGTCCGCGTACCGGATCCCCGGGAAAGACTACCGTGACCTGCTTCGCGGAGACCGGCGTCTCGACCTCTACCGCGCGCCCTCCACTTCGCTGACGCAGCGCTGGAAGGTCCAAAACGACGGCAAGCTCAACGCGGTGCGCTACATCTCGACCGCCATCAGCGCGGACGCGAGCGGCCTGCTCGCACCCGGCCCATATCTCGTTCAGCTCGGCGACGAACGGGAGCTCATGCTTGCGTCGAAGGTGAACTTGGCGCTGAAGCGCACGGACCGCGAGGCGCTGGTCTGGGCCACCGACGTCAAGACCGGGCAGCCCGTGCCGAACCTGCCGATCACGATCTACGGCCCCAACGACCGCTCGCTGGCCTCCGGCCGCACGGATGCGGACGGCGTGTACCGCGGCTCGTTCGATCCCCTCGACCGCAACGAAGGCTGGTGGAACTCCTACGCCGTCAGCGAGGCGGGCGGCACGGTCGTCGCGGCCACCGGGGGCGACTGGCAGTCCGGGATGAACCCGTATGACTTCAACCTGGCCTACACGTTCGATCGCCAGCCGTACTACGGCGACGTGTACACGGATCGGCCGATCTACCGCCCGGGCCAGACGGTCTACTTCCGCGGCGTCGTGCGCTCGGACGACGACGCACGCTACGGGCTGCCGACCGCCAAGCGGATCGCGATTCGGGCCACGGACGGCGACGGCAAGTCGATCTACCAGACCGAGCTGACGATCGGACCGTTCGGCACGTTCAACGGGTCGCTCGACCTGGGGTCCGTCGCCGCGCTCGGCTACTACAACCTGGAGGCCCGCCTCGTCCGGGGCAGCGGCAGGCCTGAAGGCGGCACGCCGACCCCGGGGAACGCCGAGCGCAGCTTCGAGGACGCCGACACGATCTGGACGGTGAACCACTCCTTCCAAGTCGCAGCCTATCGCAAGCCCGAATACCAGGTGGACGTGCAGACGGACAAGCCCGCCTACCGCCAAGGCGACACGATCCACGCGACCGTGGCCGGCTCGTACTACTTCGGCGGCCCCGTCGCGGACGCCAAAGTCCACTGGCGGCTGCTCGCGGACGACTACTTCTTCGCATCGCCCGACGGGGTGAAGGGGTGGTGGGACTGGATCGACTACGACTGGACCGAGAGCCGCTACTGGAAGCCGGACGGCGGCGTCGTCCGCGACGGCGAGGCCGTGTTGGACGCGGACGGGGCGATGACCCTGGACGTGCCGGCGGATGTCGGCGAGGCGCCGATCGCGCAGGTGCTCACGCTGGACGTCGAGGTCACGGACATCAACCATCAGGCAGTATCGTCGCGCGCGAGCACCGTCGTTCACAAGGCGGACCTGTACGTCGGGTTGCGGCCGCGGGAGTACATCGGCACGGCGGGCCGACCGGCGGACATCGATGTCCTCACGGTGTCCAGCGAGGGCATCACGGCCACGAACCAGGCCGTCGACCTGTCGTACGAGCAGCGCGAGTGGTACAGCGTGAAGGAGAAGCGCGAGGACGGGCAGTTCTACTGGACCAGCAGGTACACGGACACGCTGCTCAGCCGCGCAACCACCACCACGAACGCGCGCGGTGCGGCCAGCGGGCGATTCACGCCGCCCCGGGCGGGCGTCTACCGCGTCGTGGCCGAGGCCAAGGACGCGGCGGGGCGCACGGCGAAGAGCGCCACCTACCTGTGGGTAGCCGGCGGCGGCTTCACGAACTGGCGGCAGGAGAACAACGACCGGATCCAGCTCGTGCCCGACAAGAAGGCGTACGCACCCGGCGACACCGCCCGCATCCTCGTGCCGGCGCCGTTCGCCGGTGCGCAGGCGCTGGTGACCACCGAGCGCGCCGGCATCCGCTCGGTGCGGCGGATCACGCTGGCGGGCAACAGCGAGACGGTGGAGATCCCGATCACCGAGGACGACACTCCCAACATCTACGTCTCCGTGATGCTGGTCAAGGGCACAGGCCCGGACAGCCCGGTGCCGCAGTTCAAGCTGGGGTACACGAACCTGTCCGTCTCGTCCGCCGGCAAGGTGCTGAACGTCGCCGTCACGACCGACCGGCCCGGCCCGTTCCAGCCGCGCGACACCGTTCGCTACCAGGTCTCTGTCACGGACAGCGCCGGCCGGCCGGCCAAGACGGAGTTGTCGCTGGCGCTCGTCGACAAGGCGCTCCTCGCGCTGACCGGACCGTCCGGCCCGAACCTCGTCGACACGTTCTACGGTGAGCGCATGCTGGGCGTCAGCACGTCCGCCTCGCTGGCGCGTTCCACGGACCGCCTGAACGCGCAGCTGGCGGCCGACAAGAAGGGCGGCGGCGGCGGTCTGCCCGAGCCGGGCACGGTCCGGCGGCTCTTCCGCGACACGGCGTACTGGAACGGCGCCCTGGTCACGGGCGCGGACGGCAAGGCAGCCGTCGACGTGCCGTTGCCGGACAACCTCACGACGTGGAACATGGCGGTGTACGGCGTCACCGGCGCGGACACGCGCGTCGGCGCCGGCACGCTGGACATCGTCAGCACGAAGTCGCTGCTGTTGCGGCCCGCGTTGCCGCGCTTCGTGGTGGTCGGCGACGCGCTGAGCCTCGAGGCGGCCGTCCAGAACCAGACGGACAAGGCGGTCGATGTCGAGGCCGTGCTGGCCGTCGAGGGGCTGACCGTCGAGGGCGACGTGGCCCAGCGCGTGGCGCTGCCGGCCGGCGGCAAGGCGGAGCTGGTCTGGCCGGTCCGCGTGCCTGCCACCGGCCTGCGCCCCGCCACCGTGCCCGGCGCGGACGGCGAGGCGATGGTCAAGATCCACGTCCAGGGCGGCGGCCGCGAGGACGCGATCGAGGTGCCGCTGCCGGTCTACATGTTCACGGCGCCCGCGACGGTGGCCACGGCCGGCATGACCCAAGGCAGCGTGATGGAGGTGATCCGCCCGCCGGCCGGCGTCCAACCCAGCCAAGGCACGTTCAAGGTGGAGGTGAGCCCGTCGCTGGCGGCCGCCAGCACGGACAGCCTAGTGTGGCTGCAATCCTACGCCTACGACTGCACGGAGCAGACGGTCAGCAAGTTTCTGCCGAACGTGGTCAGCTACAAGGCGCTGCGCGATCTGGGGCTCGAACGGCCCGCGCTGGCTCGCAGCCTCGAGCAGGCGGTGGCGACGCAGCTCCAGCGACTCTACGGCTACCAGCGCGGGGACGGCGGCTGGGGCTGGTTCGGCCCGCGCGAGAGCGGCGAGAGCTTCCCATGGCTGAGCGCCTACGCTCTGTACGGGCTCGAGGCGGCCAAGGCCGCCGGATTCGCGATCGACGACGAGGTGCTGGAGCGCGCCCATGAGTACCTGAAGCGCTGGATCTCCGCGCAGCCGCTGCGGGATCGTCCCGAGGAGCTGAACGAGCGCGCCCTCGTCCTGTTCGCCCTCGGCGAAGCGGACGATCTCCCGGCGAGCGCGGCGGTGTCGCTGTACGACCGGCGGGACCACATGGCCCGCTACGCGCGAGCGCTCCTGGCCGTCGCGCTGGCGGATGCGACGAGCCCGGATGACCCGCGGGTCAAGAGCCTGCTCGCGGACCTGAACAGTGCGGCCGTTCTGAGCGCCACCGGAACGTCCTGGGAGGAGCCAGTCCAGGATCGTTGGAACGGCAACACGAACACCCGCACCACGGCGATCGTCCTGCTGGCGCTGGCCCGCCTCCGCCCGGACGACGCGTCGCTGCCGAACATCGTGCGCTGGCTGATGGTAAACCGCGACGTCGACCACTGGGCCACGACGCAGGAGACCGCGTGGTCCGTGCTGGCGTTCACCGAGCAGATGAAGGCCAGCGGTGAGCTGAAGGCGAACTTCAGTTGGGACGTGACGCTCGGCAACCGGACGCTCGGCAGCGGCACGGTCGATGCGGCCAACGTGGACCAGCCGCAGGCGCTCACCGCGTCGATGGCGGACGTGCTCGGCTCGAACGGCGGGCGGCTGTCGATCGCCAAGACGGGCGCCGGCCGGGTGTACTACGGCGCCTGGCTGCGCTACTTCGTGCCCGCCGCCGACGCGCCGCCGGTGGACCACGGCATCGGCCTCGGCCGGCAGTACCTGCGCGTCGACCCACGCACGCTGAAGGCCACCGGTGAGCCGGCCACGGACGTGAAGGTCGGCGACTACGTGCAGGTGAAGCTGACCCTCATCGTCCCCCACGAGCTGCGCTTCGTGTCGCTCGAGGACCCGCTCCCGGCCGGCTTCGAGGCCGTCGACACGACGCTGCGCACGAGCACGGCCGCCGCGAGCGGGCCCGAGTTCAACGACGCGTCCGACTCACAGAACGGGAGCGAGGCCGATCGCGGCTGGTGGGATTGGGACTGGTGGTCCTACTGGGTGGCATCCCAGCTGCGCGACGAGAAGGTGGCCGCGTTCGCCGAGGTGCTCGGCCCCGGGACGTACGACTATACGTACCTGGCGCGGGCCGGTGTGGCGGGGACGTTTAACGTGATCCCGGCGCTGGTGCAGGAGATGTACTTTCCCGAGGTCTTCGGGCGCAGCGCGGGCGGGGTGTTGACGGTGGGGCAGGGGGATTAAG
>JBDTSC010000209.1:0-6821 GCA_039931375.1 Ardenticatenales bacterium | reverse complement strand
GGTGCGAACACCCAGATGATCTCGTTCCGCACGAGTCCCCATTCGCCTTGCATGACTTCGGTGCCGACCCCGATGAGCCCAGCCAGCGCGACCGGGTCCGCGACGTACGAGACGAGGACGAGAGCGAGCCGTACTGCGTTGACGCGCATCCTACCCCCGGCTCCCCGCAAACCGCCGCTCCCCCCGATCCAGCCGCACCCGCACCCCCAGCATCTGCTCGATCACCGGCAGGTACACGTCCGCCACCGTGTTCCGGCTGAGCCGGACCTCGCGGTCGACGGAGTACAGCAGCGCGTTGTAGACGGCCAGGCCGCCGTAGTCGGCGCGCAGGAGTTCCAGCGTCGACGCCACCGCCTCGACGCCGCCCGCGACGACCGCGCCGCCCTCTCTCCCGCCGACGTCCGCCAGCGTCCTATTGACGCCGCACTGGTGCGCCGGCACGTCGATCCGCAGCGCATCGTCCAGCTCCGCGAGCCGCACGAAGAAGCTGACGATCGCGGGGCTGCCGGCGACCTCCGGCCGCTCGAGGATCGCCCGCGAGCCGCCGACGAAGGCGCGCGTGCCCAGGACGACGGGCGTCGAGACGCCGGCGCGGTCGTCCGTGAAGCGGTGGATCATCGCCGAGTCCGTCAGCTCGTCGGGCACGGCGACGGTGCTCGCGCGGCCGCTGCGCTCGTCGTCGTCCAGCCACAGGCGGCAGTGCGCCGCCTCACGGCTCGTCTTGGAGACCGCGACGATGCGAACGCCGCGCGCGCGCGCCGTCGTGAGCAGCTCGAGGTAGGCCGCCAGGATCGCATCCGGAAGGTGCGCGCCGGCCGGCGGATCGCCGCGGCGGTCGTCGGCGCCGTCCGCATCGACGTCACGGTCCGCGTCGCCGTTCCCACCCGGCAGCGAGTACATCTGCGGCAACCACCCGTACAGCGCCCCGTCCAGGAACACGACGCCGCCCGGCTCCGTCGCCGCGGCGACCTCGCAGGCCACGCTCAGCTCGTAGTGGCGCTGGAGCAGATCGGCGTAGCGGCTGGCCGTCGAGGCGGCGGTGGACGGCGGCAGGACCTCCATCCCGCCGCGCTGCACGACCTGCCCGCCGTCGCCGAGCGCCAGGGCGCGGACGATGAAGAGATAGCTCCCGTCGTCCAGATCCGCCTGGGCGATGCTGCCGTCGACAGCGTGGGCCGGCCATGCGAGGACGCCGGGCGGCGACGAGAGCGAGGCTGGCGCGACCGGCGCGTCCGGCGTCGGCGGCAATGGGTGCCAGTGGGCGGCGACGTAGTCCGCGAGCGCGTTGGCCGCCGGCGTCGCCTCGCCGGTGAGGGCGGCGGTCAGGCGGGCGCGCTCGCGTTCGATCTGCGCGGTGAGGGTGTCGAGGAAGTCGGCCATCGTGGGGGGAGGGAGCGAGAGGTCAGACGTCGAACGCGTCGGGGCGGCGGCGGTTGGCGAAGACCGCCATCAAGGCGGCGGCGGCGAATAGAACGTTAACCAGGAGATCGGCAATCGCGAAATGGTTGGCCTGTTGAATCAGCGCCTGGCCGAGGGCGCCTGTAGACCACCAAACGAATGACATCCATGTCCGTCCCACGCCAACCCCCAGCATGCACAGATACGCCAGCATCCACCAGATGTCGGCCCGCTGTCGAAACGCTCGCCAGCGCAGCGTCGTGGTCACGAGGCAGGCCGACCACCCCAGGCTGGCGACAGCAGCGAGGACGATCTGACTCAGGCTGAAGTTACCAAGCTCGTTGAACATCGGCCATCCTGGGCTGCGAGTCGGCGACAGAATCCATACGCGATACAGCCGTACCGCATCGTTCCCTATAATACTCGCTTCCCATCCCTCGCCCGCCGGAGGCCCACATGCCGTATCGCTCCACCGACCACGCCGCCGACGACCTCGGCCACGCCTGCGGTTGCGCCGCCGCGCGCGGCCACGACGCGGCCGCCATCGCCGCCGCCCACGGCCAAGGCCACGCCCATGCCCACGCCGACGGCTTCACCCTCCCCGGCGCCGCGAAGCACTTCCCACCCGACCTGGCCCTCGAGCCGATCCACCTGGCCCTCGACCTGCGCGTCGACATCGCCGGCGAGACCGCGGGCGGTACGGCGACGACGACCGTCCGCAGCCACCACGACGGCGCGTCCGAGCTGACGCTGAACGCCGTCGACCTGATGGACGTCGCCGTCGCCGACGCGGACGGCCACGCGCTGACCTGGACGTACGATGGCAGCGAGATCCGCGTCCGGTGGGCCGAGGGCATCGCGCGCGGTGAGACCAGGCGCGTGTCGGTCGGCTACCGCGTCGCGTCGCCGATCGCGGGCATGTTCTTCAGCCACCCGACGGACGCCGTGCCGGACGCGCCAATGTTCGTCGTGACGGACCACGAGACGGAGCGGGCGCGGTACTGGCTGCCGTGCATCGACCAGCCGAACGCGCGGACGCGGTTGGACATCCGGATCACGGCCGATGCGCGCTTCACGATCCTGGCGAACGGCGGCCTCGTCGACGAGACGATGAACGTCGATGCCAACGGCGTCAGCGACGGCACGAAGTCCGCCCACTGGCGGCTCGACTTCCCGTGCCCGAGCTACCTCCTGTGCTTCGCCGTCGGCGACTTCGTGCGCTGTGACGATGGCGAGGTCGACGGCGTCCCGATCGCCTACTTCACGACCGCGCCCGCCACGCCGGACGACCTGCGCCGCTCGTTCGGCCGCACCGGGGCGATGCTGCGCTGGCTGAACGGCCGGCTCGGGACGCCCTACCCGTTCCCGAAGTACTACCAGATCGCGCTGCCGGGCATCGGCGGGGCGATGGAGAACATCTCGCTGGTCACGTGGGACGGCCGCTACGTGCTGGACGAGACGCTGGCCCTCGAGATGACGCGCGGCATCGACGAGATCAACGTCCACGAGATGGCCCACGCCTGGTTCGGCGACGCGATCGTCTGCCGGGACTACGCGCACGCCTGGCTCAAGGAATCGTGGGCGACGTACATGGAGCAGGTCTGGTTCGACGACGTCGCGGGCGCCGACGAGGGGCAGTACCAGTTCTGGCGGGACGCGCGGGCGTACATCCACGAGGCGGACCACCGCTACAAGCGGCCGCTCGTGACGCGCGAGTTCAACAGCTCGTGGCAGATGTACGACCGCCACCTCTACCCCGGCGGCGCCTGCCGCCTCCACACGCTCCGCCGCGAGCTGGGCGACGCGCTCTTCTGGGAGGGCGTGCAGGCCTATGTCCGCAACCACTTCGGCGGCGTCGTCGAGACGGATGACCTGCGGCGCGCGCTTGAGAACGTGTCGGGGCGCAGCCTGGGCCGGTTCTTCGACCAGTGGATCTACAGCCCCGGCTATCCGGACATCAAGGTGACGTTCAGCCACGACGCCGACAAGGCCGAGGGCACGTTCGTCATCGAGCAAACGCAGGCCGATAAGGCCGCCGGCGGCCGGGCCGGCGACGGCAAGTTGAACGCCAACGGCGGCGCGTCATCGTCCGCCAGCGCCGCGATCCCGGTGTTCGCTCTCACGACCGCCGTCGGCTGGACGATCGACGGCGTCCACCACCGGGCGTCGGTGAAGATCACGGACGCCCGCCACACCATCGTCGTCCCGATGGCGAAGGCGCCGTCGATCGTGCGCTTCGATCCGGACTGCGCGATCCTCCACAAGCTCCGCTTCACCCCGAGCGACGCGATGCTTCGCGCCCAGCTGACCGGCGCGCCCGACGTGATCGGCCGCATCCTGGCCGGCCGCGAGCTGTGCGCGACCGCCAAACGCGCGAACATCGAGGCGGTGGCCGCCGCGTATGCCGCGGAGCCGTTCTGGGGCGTGCGGATCGAGTGGGCCGCCGCGCTCGGCCATGCGGGCACGGCCGCGGCCGTCGATGCGCTCGCCGGCATCGTGTCCGCCGAGGCGGACCCGCGCGTGATCGCGTCCGTCTTCGGCGCGGCCGACGCCTACCGCGATGTGGGCATCGCCGGCGCCATCGAGCGTCGCCTGGCCGCCGGGCTGCCCCATCAAGCGGCCGCCGCCGCCTACCGCGCCCTCGGCGCCCAGCGCGCGGCGGCGCCGATCGACGTGCTGCTGACCGGCGCCGCGACGGTGCGCCGCGCCGGGTTCGCCCAGGGCGGCGCGCTGGCCGGCCTGGCGATGACGCGCGACGACGCCGCGTTCGGCCCGCTGCTGGCCGGCACGTACCCCGGCATGACGCCCGAGGACGCCCGCTTCTACGCCGCGTCCGCGCTGGCTGAGTGGGCCGCCACCCGCCCGCGCGACAGCCGCGAGCGGGTCCAGACGATCGAGCGCCTCGAGGACCTCCTGCGCGACCGGAACGACCGGGTGCAGTCCGCGGCGGCGCGCGGGCTGGCGATGCTCGGCAGCGGCGCGGCGGCGATCGAGCGCTACAAGAAGACCCAGGCGGTGCAGGACCACTTCGTCATCGACCGCCTGCTCGGGCAAGCCCGCGGCGGCGGCGACGAGAAGGTGACGGCCCTCGCCAAGCAGCTGGATGGCCTGCGCGATGATTTCCGCACGGTGCGCAACAGCGTCGAGACGCTCGAGGCCAAGGTGTCGCCGACGCACGAGGCGGAGGCCGGTGGCGCGGACGAAGACAGGGCCGAGGGCAAGACCAAGAGCAAGGGCAAGGGCGAGGGCAAAGCGGGACGAAAGGCGAAGTCGAAGGGCATGAAGGCTGCCAAGGCGGGCGACGCCGCCGAGGCGGATAATGCCGCCGAGGTTGCTTCAGCCGTCCCAGGTGGCGAGGACGGCGTCGCCGACAAACCCCGCAAGGCCGCCAAAGCGGCCGCCAAGAAGGCCAAGCGCAAGGCCAGCCCGCCACCAAGCCCCGTCGCCCCACCCCCTGGGACCGAGGAGCCCCAGCTCCGCCCCGACGAACCCGCCGACGCCCCGCCGCCTCAACCGAGCGACGCCTCCGCGCCGGATGACATCGTCACCGCCGTCGGTTTCGACCGCGACACCAACGTCGACGCCGCCGACGACCTGGGCCATAGCTGATGCACCTCGAACGCCTCACCGCCCTCCGCGAGGCCATCGCCGACGCCGGCCTCGACGCGATCGCGATCGTGCCCGGCCCGAACCTGGTCTTCCTGACGGGCCTCCACTTCCACCTGTCCGAACGGGCGACGATCCTGATCGTCCCGCACAGCGGACAACCGATGTTCATCGTGCCGGCGCTCGAGGAGACCAAGGCGCGGACGCTCCCGTTCGACGCGGACCTCTTCCCGTGGGCCGACGCGGACGGCCCGACGGCGGCCGTCGCGGCGGCGGCGCTGGCCGTCGACCTGGCGGGCAAGCGGCTGGGCGTCGAGGGGCGGCGGATCCGTTTTCTGGAGCTGGACGCGCTGGCCAAGAGCGGCGCCGCGCCGGTGGTCGAGAACGGCGACGCGGTCTTCGCTACCTTGCGTATGACCAAGGACGCGGCCGCGCTGGCGGCGATGCGCAGCGCCGTGGCGGTGGCCGAGGCGGCGTTCGCCTCGACGCTCGAATTCGTGCGGCCCGGCGTGACGGAAAAGCAGGTCGCGGCCGAGCTGATGGTCCAAACGTTCAACGCGGGCTCCGGCGAGCTGCCGTTTCAGCCGATCATCGCCAGCGGCCCGAACGGCGCGAACCCGCACGCGGGCGCTGGCGACCGAGCGCTGCAGCCCGGCGACGTCGTGACGATCGACTGGGGCGCGACGGTGGACGGCTACGCGTCGGACCTGACGCGCTGCGTCGTGATCGCGGGCGCCGCTCCGGACCCGCGCATCGTGGCGGCCTACGCGGCCGTCCGCGCGGCGAACGCGGCCGGCAGGGCGGCGGCGCGGCCGGGGGGCACGGGCCAGGACGTGGACCGGGCGGCGCGACAGGCGATCGTGGACGCGGGGCTGGGCGAGTACTTCATTCACCGAACCGGCCACGGCCTCGGGCTCGAGTGCCACGAGGAACCCGACATGTCCGAGGTCAGCCGCACGCCGCTGGCGCCGGGGATGACGTTCACGGTCGAGCCGGGGGTTTACATTCCGGGCGTGGGGGGGGTGCGGATCGAGGACGATGTCGTGATCACCGCGGACGGCGCCGAGACGCTGTCGACGCTGTCGCGCGAGCTGCTGGTCGTCGGTGGTTGACCTCTCGGGCACGTTCGACGCGGCGCTGCCCGCCGTCCGCGAGCTGACGCACGCCCGGATCCCGACGGCGGTCGGCGCGTTCGAGCTGCGCCTGTACGCGAACGACGTGGATCACAAGGAGCACATGGCGCTCATCATGGGCGACATCGGCGACGGCGAGTCCGTGCTGGTGCGCGTCCACTCGGAGTGCTTCACCGGCGAGGTCGTCGGCTCGCTACGCTGCGACTGCGGTCCGCAGCTGGAGCGCGCGATCGAGCTCGTGGCGGCCGAGGGCCGCGGCGTGATCGTCTACCTCCGCCAGGAGGGCCGCGGCATCGGCCTGGCCGAGAAGCTCCGCGCCTACAACCTCCAGGACGAGGGCTTGGATACCGTCGACGCCAACCTAGCCCTGGGCCACGGCGCCGACGACCGCGACTACACACTGGCCGCCGCGATCTTGCATGCCCTGGGCGTCCGCTCGGTGCGGCTGCTGACGAACAACCCCCTCAAGGTCGCAAGCCTCCAAGCGAACGGGCTGGCGGTGGGGGAGCGCGTGCCGCTGGGGCGGTTCGAGACGGCGGAGAACGCGGCGTATTTGCGGGCGAAGGTGGAGCGGATGGGGCATATGGGGGGGGAGGGGCGTTAGTGTGGACCGGTTACGGGACCGCGCGGCGCGTCGCGGGTCGCCGAAGGTGCCATGTCACCGCGAAGACCACGAGGGCGGCG
>JBDTSC010000208.1:0-6852 GCA_039931375.1 Ardenticatenales bacterium | reverse complement strand
CACCCCGCCAACCGCTTCGGCGCGACCAACCCCCAAGCCACCTCGATGTGCTCCCGCAGCTCGCCGTCCCCGATCGCGTCCAAATCGATGCCGACCCAGCCGCGCACGCCGACGTACGGCGGCCGGAAGTACACCGTCGGGTCGGATTCGATGAGCGCCGCCTGGGCGCCGGGCGGCACGGGCAGCCAGACGGCAATGCGCGGGTCATCGTGGTGGTGGTCGGCGAACATGACGTAGACGCGCTTGGCGACGAAGAACGTCGGCTCACCGTGCGAGGGGCGCTCGGTGGTTGCGGGGAGGGCGGCGCAGATCGCGCGGACGCGGGCGAGGTGGTGGGTGCGCGGATCCATCATGGCGTTGCGATCCGGTCGGTGGCGCGGGCGGACGTCTTCAACGCCTCACCGCGCTTGGTCCGCCTCGTCGCGGCCCATGTCCTCGTGGTCCCAATCGTCGTCGCCTGTTCGACGCGGCCGAGATGGTGACGATCGACCCCAGCGTTGTACGCAGCGGGATCGACTTCGATCTCGCCGTGCTTGGCGGCGGGCCGGTACGATAGTCTCATGGGGAGGCGTCCTTGGCAGCCCGGACTGGGCTTTCGCCGCCGTCATCCCCACCAGGCGTGCCACAAGTGATCATCCGTACCGCGCACGAACGCGTCGATCCGATCGCTCCCCCACGACACGGCGGCGGGGGAATCGGCGAGTCCGCCGCCGACCGCCCGCCAGTCGCCCCACGCCGTGCCGTCCCATCCCTTGTGCCACATCTGGTTGTCGGTGCCCCGGACGAAGCAGTCCAGGTTGTTGTCGCGCCGCGACACGGCGGCCGGCGCCGCGGCAAGGCTCCCGCCGAGATCCTCCCAGTCGCTCCAGCCGCCCGCCCACCACTTGTGAAACAGATGGTCGTTCGTCCCGCGGCCGAAGACATCGATGCGATTGGGGCCCCACGAGACCGCGGCGGGCGCGGTGGTCAAGATCCCGCCGAGATCCTCCCAGTCGCTCCATGCGGTACCATCCGACCACTTGTGGCAGAGGTGGTTGTGGTCGTCACGGGCGAAGACGTCCAGCCGGTTCGCCTGCCACGACGCCACCGCCGGCGCAGAGGTCAGCGACCCGCCAAGGTCGTGCCAGTCGCTCCACGCCGCGCCATCCCACCACTTGTGCCACAGGTGTCGATCCATCCCGCGAGCGAACGTGTCGATGCGGTTGGGGCCCCACGAGACCGCGGCCGGCGCCGAGGCCAACGGGCCGTTGGAAAGCACCGAATCGATGGGCGGGCGAACCCGGGCTCGGGCGTGCGTCGAGATCGGCAAAGGGATGTTGGGCGGCCCGCCGAGGTCCTCCCAGACGCTCCAGCCGGCGCCGCCCCACCAGCGGTGCCACATGTGGTCCTGGGGGCCTCGAACGAAGACGTCGAGGCGGTTCTCCTGCCACGACGCCACCGCCGGCGCCGCGGACAGCGTGCCGGTGAGGTCCTCCCAGGCGCTCCACTTCACGTCGATCCGGCCGAAGATCTCCCAGTCGCCCTCGTTGTTCCAACGCGTCGAGAACGCTTTCCCGCTCGGTCCGGCGCCGAACAGGTCCTCCTGGGAGTAATCGAAGATCTCGGAGCCGATGTTGTCGTCGACGTTCGTGCCGGCGGCGATCCAGCCGTAGAGCCGGGTGTGATCCCAGATGGCACCCTCGACGGATGCCGCCACCTGGTCTTTCAGCCCCTGGACGTCCTCGGGCGACGGCGACGGGTTCCTCATAGTGATCTTCGGGATCAACCCGTCGAGCGCCGCCTGGACCGCCGAGAACAGCGCCGCCCGACCGGCTTCAGCCGCCTCATCGGACGAGTTGTCCTGTTCCATCAGGATCGCCACACAGCCGACGATCCCGCCGATCTCGGACGTGCCGAAGACGGGCGGACGCAGCGGGATCGGCGTGAGGAGATCGCCGTAGCCGAACTGGGCCGGCACCGCCACGTCGTCGCCGGCGTCGACATCCGTGGTGCCCAAGTTGCCATGGCTGTGCAGCGACACGAACACGCGTGCGGTGCCCTGGAGCGTGAGGTGATCGTCCACGAAGGCCGTTTCACCGTCGATCTTGAAGAACACCGCCCACAGGTACGGTTCGGCGTTGCCGATCCCGTCGCCTTCGTCGTAGCAGTGGATTCGCTCCAGTTTGATCAGGATATCCAGCGCGTCCATGGTCATCCCTTTCCTCATGCCAAACGGCTGTGGGAAGCGTAGGACGTTTGACGGACATGTCAACCGCGGGTGGGATTGTCCCACTGTCGAGCGCTGAAGCAATCTCACCCCCTTGTCCGGGGAGGCAACTGGGGTGAGAGGGGTGGCGGAAGAGCGAGTCGCTGCCACTGGCGATGATCCTGGCAGCGTTGGTGGATCGGCGGCACAGGCGAGGACGGATAGATGGCGCACCTGATCGAAGGACACCACCGGCATCGGGCCTGCTGTCGTCGACGAAGCGCCGTGCGTCATGATCACCGCGTCGCGCAACGCGCTCCATCACGTCGGCTCGTCGCGGCCCATGTCCTCGTGGTCCCAATCGTCGTTGCCTTGCAGCAGCGCCCGGATGTGGTTGATCTCGCCGACGTGGTACAGCGCATGTTGGATCATGATCTCGACGAGCCGGCGGACCTCGAGGCTGCCGCCCCAGGCGACGATGCGGTGCGCATCGAGCGCGTCGTCCGACAGGCTGGCCACGCTGTCGCGAAACCGGCCGTGCGCGGCGCGCAGCCAGGCCGTCATCTCGTCCGGCGATTCGCCCGGCTCGATCCCGTCGATGTCGAGAGCGCCCCACGCCCGCTTGCCATCGCCGAAGGCGCGATCTTGGTGCATCAAGTACGTCATGCCGAGGTGTCGCACGATCTGGCGGATCGTCCGCCCGCCCCCGGCCGGGAGCGCGTCCCAGTCCGCTGGTTCGACCGTAGACAGGTTGCGGATCAAGGAGTGCCAGTGATCCCATCCGAACTCAGCGGCCGTTTCCTCGAGGGTATGGTCGAGCAATCGGACGAACACGTCGACTTGCGTCGTGGAGCGGTCGGTCATGGCTCGGGATCTCCTCCGTCAGGGGTGAGGGCGGGGATGAGCGACGGGCGTCGGGTATTACGGGACATCAGCTTTGCCCGCTTCACCCGCTCCCAGACCGTGATAGCATAGCGCCCGAGGCCGTCGAACCGTTGCAGCCGCGATCGCGGAGTTCATTACGGATGGTCTTCCAAAGCGAACGCCACCGGCCGTTCGTCAACCTGCGCGCATCGTTCGAGCGAAGCCGCCGCCTGCATCGCTGGATGCTCGTCGGCGGCGCCGCGCTGTGCCTGGTGCCGTCCGCGTACTTGCTCATCGCGGTCGGCGTCCCATTGACGGACTTCGCCGGCATCGTCGCGGGCGACGTGGCCGCGAGCCGTTTCTATGAAGCCCTGTTCGCGGCGATGTCCGCAGTCCTCGCGCTTATCGGCCTGCGCCGGACGCGGCGTTCGCGATCCCGCGCGGCGGTGCTCGCCGACCCGACGATCACCGGGGATGCCGAACTGGCCGCACGTATGGAACAGCAGATGCTACCGGGGCCCATGTCGTTCCTCGGCATCGGCGCGCTGGCGCAAGGTCTGTGGCTGCTCGTCGGCGGCGGCGTTCCGCTCGTCCTGCTCGCCGCGGCGATCGCGCTCGCGGTGTACAGCCGGCCTCGCTGGGAGGATTGGATCGGCATGCGCGACGTCCTGCTACCGCAGGAGGACGAATTGGACACGCCGGCGTCTGGGGAGCATAGGTCACGCGAGGAATACCGGCATACGGCACCTGAATAAGTCATATCGATGGGCCCGTCGAGTGCGGACGTGTCCGCGACCATCGATCAGTAGGTAACTGCGAAGGCGATTCGGTGAGCACGAGGCGGATCCACTCGCTCTCGTAGACCGCGCGCTCCCCGTGGACCGTCCATCGCATCGAGCTCAGCACTCCTCTCAGACGGGCCTGCTGACGGTGTGGCAGACGTTTGAGCTGGGCTGGCGGACACAGTCGGATCTCCACAGAGTATCGGTTCGGCGAAGAATCGACAGGATCGAGCCAAACCATGTCCAGCAGCCCGAGCGCCCATTCTAGGATTTTCAAGGGCGGTGCGCCAAGGGAGCCCTCAAGAGGACATGGGGCGGCTGCGCGTGTTCGCATCGGCAGTAACTGTGCTACCGACCGTTCACCCAGGCGCAGGCGCAGGCGGCCAGCAGTCGAGCCGTGGTACATCGCCAACGACCGGCCCGACGGGCTGTGCCGCTCTGGCCAACGACGGCTGCCGCATGCGATTGCGCCTCGATCCTCGCCCGGACCACGATCCCGTCGCCCCCTACGGCATCCCGTTTCGACTCTTTAGCATCTTCACTTGGATCCCAGCCGTCATCCCAGTCGGCTGCTCGCCATGTGTTCTGTCACGCGGTCAGGTATAGCCGCTGTTCCCGTCGGGTTCAGCTCCTACTTCCCGAGGCCGTAGCAGCTATCGATGCGGAGAGTAGCCGCTGAGCGAGCGCGCGAAGCGCTGGTAGGCGCCGGTAGGCGCCGGTCGTCACGTGTCAGCCGGAGGCGTCAGGCGTGGGACTGCTACGGCCGCCACCCCACCGGCAACCATAGCCGCCTTGCCGAGTACTCCGTGTCCAACCGATAGGCCAGCAACCCTGCATCACCTGCCGCTACCAACAGGTCGCCGCCCGCAATCGCCAACCCCTGCCCAAACGAGCGCGCAGCGATGAGCGGCGTGGTGAATCGAGCCACCTCGCGCGGCCGCGTCGGATCGGACAGATCGATCGCGACGATCGCAGCGCCGTCGCCCGCGGCGCCCGCCCCGCCCGGCTGCGAAACGATCGCATAGGCAGTGTTGCCGTCCATCACGACGCGATACGCCGCCACGCCCTGCATGTGCGCCTCCACGCGCATCGTAACCGGATCGGCCGTGTCCACGATCCACATTCCGGCATCGCCCGCCGCGGCGATCACGAGGTCGCCGGTGCTTGCGACATCGACGAGCCGCCCCGGCAGCTCGAGGGCGTCGCGCATCGTCAGCGCAAGCGGGTTCGAGATGTCCAAGCGGATCAGGGCGCCGTGCGCTGCTGCACTGGGTCGGTCCGACGTCGCGACGAACAGGCTGCTGCCGGTGAGGGATAGACCGAGCGCATCATCGTTACCTGTTGGTCGCTGGAACGCGCCGATCAAGTCGGGATTCAGGATGGGCTGTGCCGGGCCGGAGACGTCGTAGGCCAGCACGCTCCCAATGTCGCTGCCACGCGTGGCCACGAACGCGACTTCGCCCGCGACCTCGATATCTTCGGCATACCCATCGACGTCCTGAGTCCCGGACTGGCGCAGCGCATCGGCCGTTTCGATGTCGAAGCGGTCGATGGAAGCAAACGGCCACAGGAAGGATTGGCTCTGCACGGCCACGATCCCGCTGGGTCGGGCGGCCACCCCCGTAATCTCATTCCGCAGAAACGATTGGGCACGCCCAGTCGCCAACATGCGCGATCGATCGGTCACGTCGACGGCGACGACCTCCCCGTGCGAGCCACCAACGAGGCCCCGCAGGCCGGCGTAAGCGACCGCGGTCGCGCTATAGGCGCTAACGGCGACCCGCGTGAGGTTCGGCTTGCCTGCGTCATCGAGCACGAACGAGTAGAGGCCTTCGTCGCCCGAGCCAATGAACGTGCGGTTCGCGGCGCTCATGAGCATGCGCCCGTCCAGCATGGCCCAACTCCGGATGACGCGCAGCCGTGCGGGATCCAGGCCATCCGCGACCGTGACCCAAATCGTGCCGGACTCAGGCTCCGGTGCCGCCAGCCAGATCACGTCAACGCCATCGACGGCGAGCGATGCAACCCCCAGCGTGCCACCATTGGACAGGACATTCGCCAGCGATCCGATCCGGTGTGGCTCGTCCACACTGCTGACGTCAAGCGTCTGAACGCCCCCCGTCCCGTCTGCGACCCGGCCGACGATCCCCGTCCCGACAAACGCGATGCCGCCCTTGCGCAGGATGGTCAGCACCGGACCCAGGCCCGTCACCGATCCCCTTGGCACTGGATGCGTCGGATCCGTCATGTCGATGACGACAACCCCGCCCTGGTCTGCTGAAGCCGTTCCGACCAGGGCCACGTCGCCCGTCCACTCCACGGCACGCACACCCGCGACGTTTGTCAGGCGAGCCGCCACCGACAGTTGGCCGCCCGCACTTCGTTGAAGAACGACCAGACCATCATCACCGACGGCCAGCAGCACGAAGCGCCCGTGCGCGGCGATGCCTTCCGCCGTGCCCGCGGGATCGAAGCGCGCGGTCTGGCGCGGTGCGGCAGGATCGGTTACGTCGAACGCATATACAACGGTGTCGTCGAGGTGACTCCAACCGGCTTTCTTCCCTCCGAGCGCGTAGACGAAACCATCGGAGGCCGCCAGCCTTCCGAGCAGCTTGTCCGTCGGGTTGCTGGAGCCCACCTCGGCGAGCGAGCCGTCAGCACCCTGTTCCAGCGCGATGAGGCGCACCCCAACCGCCGCGTACATCCGATCGCCGAGACTGACGATCCCCGCCACGCTGCCGCCGGACACACCGACAAGCGAGAATGCGCGATCGATCGAGCCGCCTTGCTGCGCCTCAACCGCGCCGCGTTGCGCGCCGGAAGCCGCAGGCAACGCGAGGAACGCCATCGCCCAAGCGGCGATCCAGACGAACGGCCTGACGGTTCGCATGTCGAACTCCCGCTGCTTGTCATCGGTCCGTGTGCACGCTTCATCGCGACGTGCTCCCCACGCTGCTACATTGCCCCGATGGGCGGCGCGCCACGACGGCCGGCCCCCTCGATCCCGCACCGCCGATCAGC
>JBDTSC010000207.1:0-6892 GCA_039931375.1 Ardenticatenales bacterium | reverse complement strand
ACGATCCGTACGGATCCCCGGACCCGCTACTCCGTGACCAGCGTCCGCATCGGCGGCAGCGGGATGCCGTTGATGCGGACCTTCGTGCTAAGGATGTCCGCGTTGCCGCCCGCGTCGTCCTGCCAGACCACGAGCCACTGGTCGTCGACCAGGATCGCGGCCGCCGCGGCCAGCTGGGCGCCAGGCCCGCCGGCGACGACGCGCTCCGGGCCGATGCCGGCGCCGTTCGAGCGGATCCGCTCGAGGATGACGTCCGGCCCATTCACGGCGTCGTCCCGGTTGAACAGGAGCAGGTTGTACGTGTCGCGGCCGTAGATGCCGAACGTCGTGGCCAGCAGGAACGGTGCGTACTCGTCCACGGCCGGATCGTTGATCACCGGGAAGATCGTGCCGCGGGTCAGCCCGGACTCCGTGAGGCGGGCGCCGTAGATGTCCTTCTGCGTCGCGCCGTCGGCCACCTGCGTGAAGAGCACGAGGTAGTCCGTGCGCGGGTCCAGGATGTCGTACGTGATGATCGGGTCGCTCGACACGCCCGGTCCCGTCGAGATGCCGAAGGGCGCGCCGCGCGGCGTGAGCGCCTGGGTCAGTCGGACCGCGAGTACGTCGCCCTCGTCCGTGCTGTCATCGCCGTAGACCAGCAGGTAGCCGCTGTTCGTGCCGATCAAGCTCGGGTTGAGCTGGTTGCCTGCGCCGCCCGCCACGACGACGGGCACGCCGCGCGTGCGACCGTTCGGGAAGACCCGCTGGGCGTAGATGTCGTAGTCCGCGGCGTCCGGCGCCTTCTCGCTCCAGACCAGCACGTTGCCGGCCATGTACGGCGAGCGCTGATCGCCCTTCTTGCCGGCGTTCGCGCCCGCGCCCGTGGCGCCGGTCATCGGCCACTCGCCGGCCTCGGCGCTCGGGATCGGGTAGCCGTTGAACCGCACGCGCTTGGCGTACAGCTCGTGGCCGCTGCCGCGATCCTCGGACCACAGGAGCAGCTCGCTGTCCGTGCCGAGCGGCCCGATGAACGGGTCCAGTTGGTCGCGCCCGACCGGCGCCTGCGCCGCGGCCGAGCCGTGGCCCATCGCAATCGCCATCGCCAGCGCAACGCCAGCGCCGATCGCGGTTCGGTGGATCGTCATTTCCGTCCTCCCCCTTTGGTGGTGATGCCCGAAGGCCTCAACGTCGAATTCGTCTGACCATGAGCGGCCGTGCTCCGTCCGTCGTAGCGCTCGACCCCGCCAAGGGGCGGTCGCGAATCCGTCCGGTCCCCGTCAGCGCGCACACAGCCTAACGGTCGAAACAGTGTGACACGTTCAAATGCACCAACGGTTGCATGGATGCTTCCGATACGGCCGCTCGGTCGGATCGGGCCGGGTTCCCACGCCGTCGGCGCGCCCGCCCAAGCCGTATGCCGCCACGATGGGCCGCACTCGATACGGTCCCCCGCCCCCTATACGACGTTACACGGCCCGCGGGCGATCAGCGCGGATATCCCGCCCGGTACAGCTCCGCCCCCGACAGCCACCACAGCCGCGATGCGCCTTCGTCCCAGAAGACGCCCTGCAGTGCGCGGATCCGGCCGCGGGCGTCGTCGCTTTCCGGCGCGGCGGCGGGCAGGATGGGCAGGGCCAGCTGCGCTTCGTAGACCCCGTCCGGCGCCAGCGCCACGAACCGCCCCGTGGCCGCATCCGCCACGAGCAGCCGTCCGGCCGTCGGGCTGGCGTAGAGCGCGCTCGCGCCGGTGAGGCCGCCCGGCACGGTGGCGGCGCTGAACGGGGCGGCCTCGCCCGCGGCGAACCGGCGGATCACGCCCCCGGGCAACAGGACGAACACGCTGCCGTCGATCGCGATGTCCAGGGCCGTCGACAGGTCCGCGGCCGGGGTCAGCCACGCCTCGCCCGCGCTGAACGAGGGTCCCGGCGCGGCGGCGTACCGCGTGACGCCGTTCGCCGTGTCCAGCCCGTACAGTCCGCCGTCGTAGCCCCCGATCGCCCGCGTGCCATGCGCCAGACCGCCGGCCACCGCCAGCGGCCGCGCCGCGACGCCTTCGAGCGCCCAAAGCTGCCCCTGGGCGTCCAGGGCGACCACCTGGCCCGTGGCGCCGCCCGTCTGGCCCGCGCCATCGGCCAACGGCAGCCACGCCAGGTCGATCAGGTCGCCCACCGGCTGGCCGGCGACCGTGCCGCCCGACTGGAGGACGGGGAGCACAGCCGCCGCGGTGGACGCCTCGACGACGCCCGCCGCTGGGTTGAGCACATACACCGTGTCCCCGACCGCCACGACCCGCCGCCCATCCCCGTCGGCGCCCTGCACGCGCGCCACGCCGGCCGCGTCCGTCAGCCGGATCATGCCCGCATCGAGCGCGGCGTCGAAACTCGGCAGCGTCACAACGGGCACGGTGGCCGTTGGGTCCGGCGATGCGCCGCCAGGCGCGTCGGTCGAACCGGTCGAGCCGGTCGAGCCGGCCGCCGACAACGGGGCGGCCTCGGGCGTATCGGCCCCGGTTGGTGCGATGTCCTGGCCGGCGTTCGGCGCGGCGCCGCTCCGCCCGAGCCGATCGAGCCCGGCACCGAGGCCGCCGGGCTGCCGGGCCAGGATCGCGATCGTCGCGGCCAGGATGACCAGCGGCAGCAGCACCGCCGCCGTCGCCAGGAGCTGCGACCAAGCGGCGCGGTCGCGCGTCGCAAAACGGCGTGGGAACAGCGCCAGGAACAGCCGCGCCGCGCCCCGCGCCGCCGTCGCGCCGATCGCCCGCCACGGCACCGTCGCCGCGGACCGCCGCGCCGCGGCGACCGCACGTTCGAGGGCGTCGCCGACGGACGTGGGGCGGGACGTCGTCACGCGCCGGATCGTCGGCCCGGCGGATGGCCCGGCGGATGGCCCGGCGAATGGCGCGCCGCCGGTCGATGCGTACGGTGCGATCGGCGAGCCCGGTTCATTCATCGAGCCCGGTTCGTTCATCGAGCCCGGCGAGCCTGACTCCCTCGGCGTTCGGTAGCCAAGGTGGACCATGTCCGTCCGCGGCGGCGCTTCGTTCTCGGCCCGTGGCCCGGCCGGTTCATGGCGGTGCGGCGCGGGCGCCGCGGGCGGGAACGCGAGGACGATCGCCGCCGCGGACGACGGCAGCGCCGTGGTCAGGGCGTTGCTCCAGCGGTCGAGGGGCGTCCCGAACAGCGCGCCGACGACGCCTGCGGAGAGACCGTCCGCGGCATCCCGGCTGGCGGCCAGGACGCGGAGCCCGCGCGGGAAGGCGCTCGGCTCCCAGCGAGCCCAGCGGATGAGGGGCTCGACGTTGCCCGGGCGGCCGAGGGGCGGCCGGTTCGGGTCGACGTCCGTCGTCGCCGGCGCCGCGCCCGCGTAGGACGACGTTGCGGGGCGTACCGCCATCGGCAGGCCATCGACGGTGGAGGCGAACGCCAGCGTGGCGCCGGCCTCAGCCAGGACGGCCTCGTCGCCGTCGGCGGCCAGCAGGCTGACGGACGCGGTGAGCGACGGGCCGCCGATCGGCCGCCCCGCCGCGCGCGTCCGCAGCGCGGCATCGGCGGCGGCGATCGCGGCGCGCATCCGGCCCGTGGCGCCGCCGGGCGCGGCGGCCAGCGCCTCGACGATCGCCTGGACGAGCGCCGCCTCGTGCCCGTCCCGCCCGTCGTCGTCCCCGAACACGGCCACGACGGCGGCCACGTGCATCCGACGCCCGCGGAGCTTCAGCACGCCAGCGGCGGTGGCGGTGGCGCGGCCGGCGCGCAGGAGGGTGGGGGTGAGGGCGGCGGGGGTCATGGGGGGATCATGGAGGGGTTAGGGGGATATGTCCATGCGATGGGGGGATGGGGGGGCGACGGGGGTGGTGCGTGGGGCGGGGGAGGGCGAAGCAATTTGCTTCGCCCCTACGTGGCCCTCACGTCCCATCGCGCCTGAACCCGCCGTCACAACCATTCGATCGTCCCCGGCGGCTTGGAGGTGATGTCGTAGACGACGCGGTTGATGCCCTTCACCTCGTTGACGATGCGGGTGGCGATGCGGCCGAGGAGGGCGTGGGGGAGCTTGGCCCAGTCGGCGGTCATGCCGTCGCTGCTCGTGACGGCGCGGACTGCCACCATGCGGCCGTACGTGCGCTGATCGCCCATGACGCCGACGGAGCGGACGGGGGTGAGGACGGCGAAGTACTGCCACGGCATCTCGTCGCCCAGCGTGGGCGCGGCGGCTTCGATCTCGTGGCGGACGATCGCGTCGGCGGCGCGCAGGAGGCCGAGGCCGTCCTGGGTGACGGCGCCCAGGTGGCGGACCGCCAGGCCGGGGCCGGGGAACGGCTGGCGCATGACGGTGCGGTCGGGCAGGCCGAGCTCGCGGCCGACGGCGCGGACCTCATCCTTAAACAAGAACCGCAGCGGCTCGACGATCTCGAACTCGATGTCGTCCGGCAGGCCGCCGACGTTGTGGTGGGTCTTGATCTTGTGCGCGGCGGCCGTGTCGGACGTGCTGGCGGACTCGATCACGTCCGGGTAGAGCGTCCCCTGGGCCAGGAAGCGGAACTCGCCGACGGCGGCCGCCTCCGCTTCGAAGACGCGGATGAACGTCTCGCCGATGATCTTGCGCTTGGTCTCGGGGTCCTCGACATCGGCCAGCGCGCCCAGGAACCGCGCGGAGGCGTCGACCGTCCGGCACGGGATCTCGAGGTCGCGGCAGAGCTGCTCGACGTCGGCGCGCTCCCCTTCGCGCAGCAAGCCGTGGTCGATGAACAGCGCCATCATCCGCTCGCCGACGGCGCGATGGATGAGCGCCGCCATCACGGACGAGTCGACGCCGCCGGAGAGGGCGACCAGGACGCGGTCGTTGCCGATCCGCGCCTTCAGCTCCGCCATCGTGGTGGCGACGAAGTGCGTGGCCGTCCAATCGCCCGCGCAGCCGCACACGCCCCGCACGAAGTTGCGCAGGAGCTTGCCGCCCAGCGGCGTGTGCGCCACCTCCGGATGGAATTGGACGGCGTAGTAGCCCTTCTCGACGTCGCCCATGATCGCGTACGGTGAGTTCGAGGTGTGACCGAGGCTGCGAAAGCCGGGCGGCAGCGACTCGACGCGGTCGCCGTGGTTCATCCAGGCCTTGATGTGCTCCGGCAGGTCGTTGAACAATGCCACGCCGCCGTCCAGATCGACCTCCGCCGAGCCGTACTCGCTGTGGGCCGAGGCGGCGACGGCGCCGCCGAGGTCGTGCGCGAGCAGCTGCATGCCGTAGCAGATGCCCAGGACGGGCAGGCCGCTGTCCAGGATCATCGGCTGCAACGTCGGGGCGCCCGGGTCGTACACGCTGTCCGGGCCGCCCGAGAGCACGAAGCCCTTGGGGTTCAGCGCGGCGATCCGCTCCGGCGGCGCGTTCCACGGCACGAGCTCGCAGTAGACGCCCTGCTCGCGGATGCGTCGGGCGATCAGCTGGGCGGTCTGGCCGCCGTAGTCGATGACGGCGATCGTGTCGGTGGGGGGGTGGTCCATTGCGGCGGCCTGCTCGTGCGTGCGGGCGGGGCCCGGCGGGCGGGGGCATGGGGTAATTGTTGGCGGGGGGGGGTGGGGGGTCAACTCCGGGGTGGGCGGGGCGGGCGTTAGGTGGAGCAAGAACACGAAGGCGTCGCCCTTCCGATTCGGAAGGGCGACCCCGGGTCACTCGTCTCGGTCAGCAGACTGCCGGCTACAGTCCCTCGCACTTGAACACTCTGTTGCATCACCCGCCGCAAACGCCAATTGCAGCCGCAATTCGGCACCGCCCCCACATCCCGCAGCGTCCACCCCAGCGGCGCCGTCGCCACCCCAAGCACCCGCACCTCTCAGTGAAGGCGGTCCTTGCGGTTTTCGGCCAATGGCCGGAGCCGGCACGCGGCTCTACAATCTATCCGCCGCACCCAGAGGAGTTCAGCGTGATCACGGAACACCAGCCCCACCCGGGAGTGGTTCTCAAGCGACAGTTCCTCGATCCGTTGGGGATCGGACCCGACGATCTGGCCCGTTCTCTGGGCGTGGCGTGTCCAGCCGTAGCAGATCTTCTCGCTGGCAAGACGATCCTTGACGCGGACATGGCGCTGCGGCTCGGCCTGTTCTTCGACGCTCCAGCGCGATGGTGGTTGGAGATGCAGGCGCGTTACGATGCCGAGAATCCGGAGCAGCTGGAGGCATTGCGCGCCGTCGTGACGCCGTACGACCGGCTCGCCGACGTGTTGGTGACGCCGGCGGGCGTGGTGTTGCTGGAACATAGTGCGGAGCAGCACGGTCCGTGGCTCGTCCACGTGACCGATGCGTTAGTGGCACAGCTGCGCGCGCAGTCGGAGCAATCCCCGCCGCGCAGGAACCGTGAACCGGACGTCGTGATCCTTGAAGATGGCACGCTCACGCTGACGGGTCGGTGACTGTGGCCCAGCAGCTGGAGCACCTTGCCGCAACCGTCGCGGCGCAAGTCCTCCTGGATGCGATCGAAGCCTCCAAGCGGCTCACAGAGCTTGGCGTGCCGCATGCCCTCATCGGCGGCCTGGCCGTAGGCATGCACGGCCATCCGCGCGCCACCAAGGATGTGGACTTCCTGGTCGGCGACGAAGCGTTCGACCGTACGTCGCCACTGCTGGTGTTCCGAGAGGAATTGCGGGATCTGGTGCGCGTGGGCGTCATCGACCTGCTGCCTCTGCCCGAGGGACATCGGGAGCTATCCGAGTACTTAAGCTTGCCGGAGAGCGGCGACATTCCGGTCATCGGTCCTGAAGGGCTGATCCTATTGAAGCTCTTGGCAAATCGACCACAAGACCGGGCGGACATCAGCGCACTCCTGGACCGCGGTATTAGTGTCGCCGCTGTCACGTCCTTTCTGCGCCGCAACGCGTCCGAGCTCTTGCCGAGGTTCGCTGAGATCGTGGCAGGATGATCGAAGGACAGAG